>CAZDHQ010000025.1:568-14839 GCA_964505135.1 uncultured Ferruginibacter sp. | reverse complement strand
TAGCAGAAGAAATATTAAGCGCTTTGGCAATATCGTAAATGGTTATTTCTCTTTTCTGTTTCAAAGTGGCGGTAAGTTATCAAAAATATAGTTGAATATAAAGTACCTGCTGATTTTTCTTGGCTCATTACTTTAATTCAGCAGCAACTTGCAAAAAATACTTGGTTATATCAAATAACAGTATAAAATTTATGCGGTCAATGGCCGCTTATTAGCAGCTTATTCTTCATTTGATTTACCAAACCGATCCACATGCAAAAACTACTTGCTGTATTGATTCTTATTATTACTGCCACTTTACTCCATGCTCAAAACCAGGAAACCCGTTTTGCAAAAGATTGGTTGGTAACAGCACCAACTCAAAAAGCAGCTGTAGTGATAAATGGAAATAGTATCACATTGAACAATGGCCTGGTGAAAAGAGCTTTTGTTATTGCACCCAATGCTGCCTGTGTTGATTACAGCAATCTCACCAGCGGGCAACAATTGCTGCGTGCCGTTAAACCTGAAGCAAAGATTACTATTGATGGTAAAGAGTATAATGTAGGTGGACTGAATGGTCAAACAGAATTGGCTTACCTGCTGCCGCAATGGCTTGATAAAATGCAGGCTGGTAAAGAAGACTTTCAATTTACTAAATACAGTGTTTCAGATATAAAGCCTTTCATTAACTGGAAATGCAATACCTGGGCCGTGAATAAAAAGCAGGCAACGGGTAAAGAATTGGTTTTTGAATTTGCTTCGCCGCTGGTGGAATTAAAAGGGATTGCAGTAAAAGTACATTATGAGTTGTATGATGGATTGCCCTTGATTGTAAAATGGGTGAGCATTGAAAACAACAGCAGCAAATCATTTAAATTAAACCGGTTGGTGAACGAAGTGTTGGGTTTGGTGGAAGAGGAAAGTGCTGTAGTTGGCTCTCCGCAGGAAATGAAAAAACAACATGGCATTTATATTGAAACCAATTATGCATTTAACAATGCGATGCGGTACGATATCAGCGATCAAACTACTCACTGGAATATTGACAAGGCTTACACATCACAGGTGAATTATAATTATGAAACACCCTGCCTGCTGGAGATATATCCTGAAAAAGCGCCGGGCATTGAAATGCAGCCGGGTGAAGGGTTTAAGTCTGTACGTACACATGAACTACTAATGGATAGTTACGACCGCCAGCGCCGTGGATTGATGATAAGAAAAATGTACAGCACCGTGGCGCCGTGGACAACGCAGAACCCCATCTTTATGCACCTGGTGAGTAAGAATGATGAAGAAGTGAAAACTGCGGTTGATCAATGTAGGGCTACCGGCTATGAAGCGGTGATACTCAGTTTCGGCAGTCATTTGGATATGGAAGACAGCAGTGCAAAAAATATGGCAAGATGGAAAACACTGGCAGACTATGCACACAGCAAAGGGATTTTATTAGGTGGTTATTCACTATTTAGCAGTCGTCGCATCAGTGATGAAGATGATGTGGTGGATCCCAAAACGGGCAAGCCTGGTGGCGCTTTTTTTGGTAATGCACCCTGCTTTGGAAGTAAGTGGGGACTAGCTTACCGTGATAAGATCCAATACTTTTTTACACAAACGGGTTTTGATATTTGGGAGAATGATGGGCCCTATCCCGGTGATGTTTGTGCATCCACTACCCATCCGGGTCACAAAGGCCTGGATGATTCCCAATGGCGGCAGATGGAAATACAGAAAGGATTGTATCATTGGCTCAATGAAAGAGGCGTATACATCAATGCGCCTGACTGGTATTTTTTAGATGGCACCCATAAGATCGCTATTGGTTACCGGGAAGTAAATTTTTCTTTATCAAGAGACCAGCAAAAAATATTGAACCGTCAAAACATCCATGATGGTACGCAGGAAAAAACAGTAACGATGGGGTGGGGTTTTGTTCCTTTAACCAAATACCAGGGCGGCGATGAATCTGCTGTACTGGAACCTTTAAGTGAACACCTGAAAGATTATGAACAACTGATGATGCAATACTATGGAGCAGGTGTGCAGGCTTGCTACCGTGGGCCAAGACTCTATGATACAGATGCAACAAAGCAGTTGGTAACAAATGTGATCAACTGGTACAAGTCACACAGGGATATTTTAAGTTCTGATATTATTCAACTTCGCCGGGCTGATGGAAGAGACTGGGACGGTTGGTTGCATGTAAATCCGCAGTTAAAAGAAAAAGGATTGATCATGTTATTTAATCCGTTAAAAGAAAAAATTACAAGGACGATCAGTATTCCTTTGTATTATACCGGGCTTTCCAAATCAGCTATAATAAAAGACAAAGCCGGGATTGAAAAATCGTATATGCTTAACCGTAATTACGAAATAGCATTTACATTTACGCTCCCGGCAGATAGTTTTGCATGGTATATTATCAAATAATTTTTATCAATAAACCGCAATCATGAAGCGTATCGTTTACCTCGTTCTTTTATGCAGTCCTTTATTTATTGCAGCCCAAACTACACCACATATCATCCCGGTGCCGGTAAGCATGCAATTAACTAATGGTAGTTTTTTGTTAGATGGAAAAGTAGGCATTAATGCACCTGCCAATGCTGAAGTTAGAAGAGTGACTGATTTTTTTACTGCTTCTGTAAAACAGGTAACAGGTGTTGCTTTGCAACCAAATAAAGCAGCAGCAAAAACCATCACGTTCAAAATAGAAAAGATCAGTGATATCGGCGAAGAAGGTTATACACTTAATGTAACGCCCAATCAGATTGCTGTAAGTGCGAATACTGCTAAAGGTTTATTTTATGCAGTGCAGTCTTTGCTGCAAACATTGCCTTTTAGCAGGACCAATGAAATAGCAGCTATCCCCTGCATGCAAATAAAAGATTATCCCCGTTTTAAATGGCGTGGTATGATGCTGGATGTAAGCCGTCATTTCTTTTCACCAGAACTGATTAAAGAATTTATTGACCTGCTGAGCATGTATAAAATGAATACGCTGCACTGGCACCTGGTGGATGGAGCAGGCTGGCGCATTGAAATAAAAAAATATCCAAAACTTACAGAGCTGGCAGCATGGAGAATTGATGACAGGGGTAAACCATGGAACTGGGCTGAACTGGAATTTAATGCAGACAGAAGCAAAGCTACTTACGGTGGCTACTATACGCAGGAACAGGCAAAAGAAATAGTAGCTTATGCAAAAGCAAGAAACGTGAATGTGGTTCCTGAAATTGAAATGCCCGGACACTCAGAAGCGGCGATGGCGGCTTATCCTGAACTGTCCTGCAATTCAAAAGTAAACTTCAATACGGTTGGTAATTTTTATGCCGCTAAATCAGAAGGCAATTATTGCGCAGGCAATGATGCGGCGTTTAATTTTTTACAGGATGTGTTGACGGAGATAATCAATATTTTTCCATCTAACTATATCCATGTTGGCGGCGATGAAGTAGATAAAACAAGCTGGAAGCATTGCGACAAATGCCAGGCAAGAATGAAGGCTGAAGGATTGAAGGATGAAAACGAATTGCAGAGTTATTTCATAAAGCGCATTGAAAAATTCATTGTGAGCAAGAAGAGGAAAATGATTGGGTGGGATGAAATACTGGAAGGTGGCCTTGCGCCAGAAGCAACGGTGATGAGCTGGCGTGGTGAAGAAGGTGGGATAGAAGCGGCTAAGATGCAGCATGATGTGGTGATGACACCGGGTTCACCTTTGTACTTTGATCATTACCAGGGCGACCCTGAAACAGAGCCATTGGCATTTGGTGGTTTTAATACTTTAAAAAAAGTGTACAGCTATGAACCCGTACCGGCAGAATTGCCAGCTGAAAATGCAAAATATATTCTCGGCTCACAGGCTAATTTATGGACAGAACAAATTCAAACTGCAGAGCATATCGAATACATGACGCTTCCACGCATGCCTGCATTGGCAGAGGTTTTATGGTCTCCAAAAGAAAAGCGTGACTGGAAAAATTTTAATGAGCGATTGAAGCCGCACCTGTTTGGGTTTGAGCAAAAAGGCATTCGCTATTCAAAAGGAAATTTTAAAGTGGACATCAAACCAATCATGGAGAATGGCAACTTTACCATTTCCCTTGAAACAGAAAATCCTGATGCAGCTATTTATTACACACTTGATGGAAGCACACCAACTACCGGCAGTATGCTGTATCAAAAACCATTTACTGTAAACAGTTCTTTAACGGTGAAAGCGGTGATGGCTTTAAACAACAGCATTATTAATACAAAACCAGCTGAGCAGTCTTTCACTTTTAATAAGGCCACTGGTAAAAACGTAGTGTATGCAAAACCTTATAATAAACATTATGCAGCCAACGGCCCTAATTCATTAACCGATGGTGCAAGAGGGACAAAAGATATCTCTAAGCTATGGCATGGATTCAATGGAGATGATTTGATTGCAACCATTGACTTGGGTGACGCAGTCTCTGCAAGTTCCATTACACTCGGCTGTCTGCAGAACTATAGCCAATGGATCTTCCTGCCGCAATCAGTAAAGTTTGAAGTGTCTGAAGACGGCGTTAATTACACTACGGTAAAGGATATTGTGAATACAATTCCTGCAACTGACAAATCCATACTGATCAACGATTTTAAAGCCAATTTCGAAACAAGAAAAATAAAATCAATAAGAATTACAGCAAAGAATTTAGGTGGCTGTCCTAAAGGTCATCCGGGGGAAGGCTATCCCTGCTGGATTTTTGCTGATGAGATTGTGGTGGAATAATCATTAGCAATGCAACTGTATGCCCTGCTTTGAACGGCGGGGCATTTTATTTTGATTGACTCTTTTCGAAACTTTACTATAGCTGCTTGAGGGTTGTTCTATATTACATAAGGTCGTTGGCTGCCGATATTTGTTTTGTTCAATTATTTATTAATGCCTGTAATGGTAACATTAAACCAATAAGATGAAAACAATCTTACTAATTGACGACAACCTGCTAATCATTGACAACCTCATCGAAGCTTTTGAAATGGAAGGTTATAAAGTATTGGCTGCTAACAATGGCAGGGAAGCTTTAGCACTTGCCAATAGCCAAAGGCCAGACATTATTATTGCAGAGGTAATGATAGGTGAGTTGGATGGTTTTGATGTTTTGAATCGCATCAATACCACACCCAATCTTACTAATATACCGTTTGTATTTTGCACCACCCGTTGTGAAAAATCTGATCAGCATAAAGCGATGCAGCTGGGTGCAAAAGATTATATCACTAAACCATTTGAACTGGATTATTTATTTAAAACAACAGAAAAACTGGTTGTGCAAAATTGATTCTTTCAAATTTGAGTAATACTTCTTCAGCAGTCTCACTACGCCTTTAAATCTTAATGTCGTATAATTACTACATGGCCTTACTATTATTTCGAGTAATCTAGGTATGCTTTAGTCGTTACTAGCAAGATGTTGCTGTAAAAAGCTTATAAACAAAAGCCAATTAGAGCCACAGTTGAATGTTATTTGAGCTCCGTCAAATAGTTCCAGATTTCGCTTTAATAAAAACAGATCAATCATCCATCCGGTAATGCGGTGTATGGCTGTACCATGGGCAACAGGGCTGCTGGCCAGTATCAGCTGCAGATAACGGGTCCAAACAGGTCCAGGAGACAAACGCAACAATTAATCATTCAGCAGGCCCGATAGGATAAATATTATTGCTGAAGTTTAACAGGCCCGGGTTATTCTTTACCCGGGCTTTGTTGCATCTATGCCTTAATAAAAGTTATATAGCGGTTGCCTGTTGAATAATTTACTCAATTTGGTTAATAGTAGATACTGCAAAACTTGTTTTTGAATTGGATTATTTTTTGATATTTCAAGCGTAGCCAGTTTCAAAACATATTTTATGGAACAATACTTCATCATACAGGAAAACCAACAACAGGGTCCATTTAACCTGGAAGAGCTTGCAATAAGAAAATTGAAAGAAGATACATTGGTATGGTATGAAGGGCTAAAAAAATGGAAAAAAGCTTATGAAATAGATGAGCTGAAAATTCTTTTTATTTCGAAGGGCATTCCTCTTTTTATAACAGATTTGAATTTTTCTCCAAGACAGTTTGGCTATAGAGTACAGCAGTCTCTTATCGCTAAAAAGCAATCATGGGCAATAGTTGCTTCCCTCATCTTACTATTTGCATTTATAATCTGGATGGCTGTTGGATAAACGATGCCGTTTACCTAAATCTTAGCTAAGCTTTATATAAGTCTTTTTCACTAATTGCTGCTCATATCCGGGATGCTCCATTGTTATTGAAGCTTTCATTTATGTACTAATCAAAAAACAGGTGGCAGAGCATTACCAGGCGGAATGTATTCCTCTTAAAATGGTGAATGATAAAAATGGCGATGCAGATGTCGCTGTTATTAATAGGTCTGAAGATGCATAAAAAGTTAGGTAGGCGATTATCTAAACAGGTACTCAAATTTTTAAACAGAAAAAACTAAAAAATGATCTTGTTTTTGGTGCTTGTAAATTAGTTATGTGAGGTATATTGCAGGCAGGCGTGGTATACAATGCATCAACTATGAAAAAGGAATCTACCGGCGAACAGGAAGTTAAGCTATCTCCTTATAAACAGGCGAAAGATTATCGCAGCTTGCAAATTTCTATCAAAAGAAATATCAAGGATGCAGTACTAATCATTATTGGCATTTTCTCTGCATCCTTTGGCTTTAAGGGTTTTTTGCTTACCAATCATTTTATTGATGGCGGTGCTACTGGTATTTCATTGTTGGTATCTGCGTTAACCAATATACCGCTGTACGTTTTGATCATTTGTATTAATATCCCTTTTATCATTCTTGGCTATATAGTAATGGGCAGGCAGTTTGCAATAAAAACAGCGCTTGCTATCACTGGACTTTCCATTTGTTTGGCTACGGTTAGTTTTCCCGATGTTACAAAGGATAATTTACTGGTTGCACTTTTTGGAGGATTCTTTTTGGGCGCAGGCATTGGCTTTGCGGTAAGAGGCGGTGCCGTGATTGATGGAACAGAAGTACTGGCCATTTTTCTCAGCCGTAAACTGGGTACTACTATTGGAGACATCATCATTGTGATCAATGTAATCATCTTTGGCGTAGCTGCTTATTTGCTGGGTGTGGAAATAGCATTGTACTCCATGATTACTTATCTCTCTGCCTCCAAAATGCTGGATTTTATTGTGGAAGGTATTGAAGAATTTATTGGGGTTACCATTGTAGCGGTACACAGTGAAGCCATCCGCCAAATGATCATCAACAAACTAGGCCGTGGGGTAACTGTATATAGCGGCAAACGTGGTTTTGGCAAGCATGGAGAGACAAAAGACATTGATATCATCTACACCGTAATTACCCGGCTTGAATTAAATAAGCTGAACACCGAAGTAGAAAAGATTGAACCCGATGCATTCATTGTGATGAACAGTGTGAAGGATACAAAAGGAGGCATGATAAAGAAAAGACCTTTGAAACATTGATCGCTAACCAATACTAAATGTTAGCGGAAAGAATGAATATGAACTTTAAACTACGACCGTTTCAATTTTCAGACTTAGCAAGTTTGGTACAACATGCTAATAATTGGAATGTTGCAAAGAATCTCACAAACAAATTCCCTTTTCCGTACACAGAAGCTGATGGTAAAGCATTTATTGAAATGGCTACAAAGGATGATCCCATTCATCTTTTTGCAATAGAGGTAGATGGCAACGCAGTTGGCGGTATTGGTATTCATCCGCAGGATGATATTCATAAAAGAAATGCAGAGCTGGGATACTGTCTGGCAGAGCTGTTTTGGGGACATGGCATTATCACTGCAGCCATTAAACAGGTGGTAGATTTTGCTTTTGCAACGTATGATATTGAAAGGGTTTTTGCACGGCCATTTGGTACGAATAGAGCTTCTCAAAGCGTACTGGAGAAAAATAGATTTGTTTTGGAAGGAAGGTTTGAGAAGGTATTGATAAAAGATGGCGTATTGCTGGATGAGCTGGTGTATGCGGTAAGAAGGGAGAGCTGGAATAAATTATAAGTTGTCAATAATTATGCATCAATGAAAAAACACCTCATCAAAATCTCCTTTATTCTGTCCTTCCTTTCCCTGGCAGCCACATTTTTAATCAACATTCAAATTGCCAAACACTATTTAAAAGCAGATGGTAAGACCAGGGCATTATTTGGTCTTACTGAACTATTGAATTATGGCTATCAATATTATATCGCAGTATTAGGATTGTTTGCGCTAATCAGTGCATTATTTGCAACAGCACCAGCTAACAAAAAGATCATCGCCCTCGTACTTTCCATTTTATCCATTGCTTTTGTATTTGCAAGAGTATGGCGTCTTCTTGTTTGAGTTCTTATCATGAGTTAATCTCAATCCACACCGGCGCATGATCACTCGTTTTTTCCCATCCTCTTACTCGCCTGTCAACATCCGCCGCCTTTAAATTTTTCTTCAACGCAGGGCTTAACAAAAAGTGATCAATTCTTAATCCTGCATTTCTTCCCCACGCATTGCGGAAATAATCCCAAAAAGTATAAATGGTTTCTGTAGGGTAGAGCTCCCGAATTGCGTCTATCCATCCCTGTGATACCAATTTTTTAAATGCGCCTCTAGTCTCTGGCCTGAACAAGGCATCATCTACCCAGCGCTCCGGTTTGTACACGTCCATTTCTGTTGGCATTACATTATAATCACCAGTAAGAATCACCGGCTTCTTGGTTGCCAGTAAACCGGCAGCATGTTCTGTTAATCTATCAAACCATTTCAGCTTGTAATCAAATTTGGGTCCCGGTGCCGGATTGCCGTTGGGAAGGTAGAGGCAGCCAATGGTGATGTTATTAATGATTGCCTCTATGTACCTGCTGTGGCTATCATCCGGATCACCCGGCAAGCCACGTCTTGTTTCCTTTATTTCTAATCCTTTCGCCAATATGGCCACACCATTCCAGCTTTTTTGTCCGTGCCAGATGGCGTTATAACCGGCGTCATTGATAGCAGCCAGTGGAAATTTTTCATCCGGGGCTTTTAATTCCTGCAGGCAGGCAATGTCTGGTTGTGATTCTTTTAGCCAACGTAATAAAACTGGTAAGCGGCCATTGATTCCATTTACATTGTAGGTGGCGATTTTCATTGAATGAAGTTTTCTGGTCAATATAAAGCTATTGTAATGTTGGCAATTAAATGAATTGAATCATTAACACAAGTGAAGGGATATGGTTTTAAAATAGCAGTCTAATATAGTTTGAGCAAATGTGTAAGAGGGGGAATGCCGGCCCTACGGGCCTCTGGTACGTGCTGTTCAACCTGGTGCTACCAAAATGTCGCCCCTACAGCCCTCAATAAAAACAGTGGGATCATTGAGCCATGGCAACCTATAAACTTTTAATTTGATTCAAATTATCGAATGCATAGCCCCATCGGGGCGCTATTTTGGTAGAAGAATAATTTACCCTCCTGGCTGAGCACCATCGGGGTGGAATTTTCTTCAGTCAAACGAAGTCTTCACCAACCACGCCAGCTAATATCCCAATTTTAAAAATTAATTCTAACATACCCGCCGCCGTTAGTCTACACTCTTTTAACAGCAGCTTTGCAAAAAACATATCCACATTTTCAAATTAAATTTTTGTGTTCGTTAAATTGCAGGAACGCTTGCAAATACAGGTAATTACTGTATTTCAACGAAATAGATATTCCTTATAACTCCTACATAATGCTTTGTGTGGAATTGTGATAAAACCCGCTACCAGTTTTTGTTTCGGCAGAAAGAATTTGCACAATAAACCGGATTGAACTGTACGTTAAATGCTTGCAGCATTCAATATGCAGGGCCGTTATCGCTCAAATGTTGAAATTCCAAACATCCGAATTCCAAATAATCCAAACATGAGAAATATATCTCTCAAACAGGTTGTACTTTTTATAGTTTGTTGTTCTCTTGTCATTTCCTGCACCACGTTTAAAAAAGGATCACAGGTGAAAATTTATCCTGTAATGCCGGTGGAGAAAGAAGTGCTGATTAAAACCAGTAAACCCAAATCTTTTTACGAAACACTCACCAAGCAGGCAACGGTTGACCGTGGTTTTTGTGCTGTGTACAAATGGGAAAACAGGTTTTATTTTGAGATACCCGATTCTATTTTAGGCAAAGATATTTTGGTAGTGAACCGCATTTCAAAAGCTGCCGCACAGGTTAAACCAGACAACAACTATGCAGGCTACGGTGCAGATCAAATTGGGGAGAATGTAATCCAGTTTTATAAAGGTGGCAATAGCAAAGTATTCATAAAAAAAATGGATTACAGCAGTAGCCGCTCCATTGATACCAGTGTGAATGGTTTGTACAAGGCGGTGCAAAAATCAAACCTGGCACCCATTATGGCTTCCTTCGATATCAAAGGATATTCACCTGATTCTACCAGTGTGGTAGTGGATATGACTGATTATATTTCCGGCGATAACGAATTGTTCTTTTTTAGCGGACAACAAAAAAGGGTATATAACCTCGGCTATATTCAAAATGATAAATCTTATGTACAGGGTGTAACATCCTTTCCCCAAAACATAGAAATACAAACAGTAAAAACTTATACTAACAATAATCCAGGTTTATCGCCTGCGTTGCCTTATCTCACTTATGAATTAAATACTTCCATTGTATTGCTTCCTGAAAAATTAATGAAGACACGCCTGGTGGATGAAAGAGTAGGTTATATTGGGCGGGGCTATGTGGATTTCGACATTCCACATCCGCAAGGATTCAATGGCACATGGTTGGTTACAAGATGGAGGCTGGAACCAAAAGAAGAAGATGTAGAAAAATATTTGAAAGGAGAATTGGTAGAGCCGAAAAAACCAATTGTGTATTATATTGATCCGGCTACGCCCAAGAAATGGGTACCTTATTTAATTGCCGGTGTTAAAGCCTGGCAGAAAGCTTTTGAAAAAGCTGGTTTTAAAAATGCGATTGATGCTTTGGAAGCACCTACCAATGACCCGGAGTGGAGCCTGGAAGATACACGGCACAGTGCCATTGTATACAAAGCTTCCTGGGTGCAAAATGCAAGCGGACCAAATGTGAATGATCCCCGTACGGGTGAGATTTTAGAAGCACATATTAACTGGTACCACAATATAACAGAGTTGCTGCATGACTGGTATTTTGTACAGGCTTCTCCTAATGACAGTGCTGCCAGGAAAATGATCCTGGATGATTCTCTCATGGGCAGGCTCATCACCTATGTATGTACGCATGAAGTGGGTCATACGCTTGGGTTGGCACACAACTTTGCATCGTCCTCCACGGTGCCAGTAGATAGTTTAAGAAGCAAGGTCTGGGTGGAAGCCAATGGCATTTGCCCGTCTATCATGGATTATGCACGTTTTAATTATGTGGCGCAACCGGAAGATTGTATGGAACAGCAAGACTTGATTCCCAGGATTGGAGCTTATGATGAGTGGGCAATTGAATGGGGCTATCGCTGGTATCGGCCATTTAAAAATTTGCAGCAGGAAAAAGATTATCTGAATAATTGGGTAGTTGATCGGCTGAACAATAATCCTGCGCTGTTATACACTTATGGTGGTGTGCAATCACAAGCGGAGGATTTGGGTGATGATGCAATTAAAGCAGGTGTATACGGCATTCGCAATTTAAAAAGAGTGATGCCGGAGATTTTAAACTGGACCAGGCTGCCGAATGAGAATTATGATGCTGCCAATAAAATGGAAAGACAGGTGGTGTACCAATTCAGGCGTTATTTAAATCATGTCACAGAAGATATTGGTGGCCGCTATGAAACGCCTAAAACAATAGAACAAAAAGGTAGTGTACTCGAGTACGTTAGTAAGGAAAAACAAAAAGCAGCTGTTGATTTTTTGCAGCAGGAAATATTTAGAACACCCAGCTGGCTTTTTAATAGAGAAAAATATGCCATTACCGGTGGGGCGGGCTATATCGGTATTTTAAACCTGCAGAAAGATATTTTGAATGAGATGCTGAGTCCGCAAATCATCAATGGCTTGATTTATTGCCAGGCCATGCAGCCAGCCAAAGCTTACACACCAAGTCAATACCTGAATGATTTGGAGAGAGGCATTTTTACAGAATTGCAGGGAAACAAGCCTGTTGTTGATTTGTATAGAAGAAATTTACAAAAAGCCTATATCGCCCAATTGCTCAATTTGCAAAATACCGTAGGTGTAAGCCCCGCAGCTATGTACACTTCTGATCTTTCATTGATAGACTTGCTCTCTGTATTAAAGGCACATAAAGCATCATTGCTGTCAAAAATCACAGCAGCTTTACCAACAGTAAAAGACGAAGAAACCAGGTGGCATTTAATGGATATTGCAGACAGGCTTAAAAATACCAATGATACCAATTTGTCCCCATCCAACACACCTGTAAGAGGCAATATGTCATTACGAGACTTTTTAAATGATATGCCCGGTGTAGATAAAATGCAGGCAAAGGGCATGAACTGTTGGCAGGAGGAAAGAGAGTACTAAACTATTTTTTCATTTTGATTTTGGATGCAGTGGTTTTGCCGCTGCATTTTTTTTGCTATTTCGAGTTTCATTTCTAGTTCATTCCGTTGCTTTTTCTGAACAAAGCCTGTTCTTTTTAAAAAAAATCAACCTGCTGTAAGTAATTTTGCAAAAATTATTGTCTAATTAAAAACTACTGCTTGCAAACATGAAAAGAAAAGAGTTTGTGCGCCTAACAGGAATGCTTACCGCATCTGCATTTGTTACTCCAAAATCATTATTCAGCCTGGATGCAGGCAATGATTTCCCCGTGGTGAGAACGCCTCTGGAGAAAAGGAAATTCACCAGCAAAGCAGTGGAAGAAGCGATTGCTTCATTCAAAAAGAAAACTTCCAATAAAGAACTGGCCTGGTTGTTTGAAAACTGTTTTCCTAATACACTGGATACAACTGTTGATTTTGAAATAAACAACGGCAAGCCGGATACTTATGTGATCACCGGTGATATTGATGCCATGTGGTTAAGAGACAGTACTGCACAGGTATGGCCTTATCTATGGTTGGTAAAAGATGATAAAGAATTGCAGCAACTGGTAATTGGTGTTATCAACCGTCAAACAAGAAATATTTTATTTGATCCCTATGCCAATGCTTTTTATAAAGATGCAAGCAAAGTAAGTGAGTGGAAAGATGATGTTACCGATATGAAACCGGGTATCCATGAACGTAAGTGGGAGATTGATTCACTTTGTTATCCTGTTCGCCTGAGTTATCACTACTGGAAACAAACAGGTGATACTACACCGTTTGATGGTCGATGGAAAGAAGCTGCTCAGTTGATTGTTAAAACATTCAAAGAGCAGCAGCGCAAAACCAGCCAGGGGCCTTATAAATTCGAACGCAGAACCACCTGGGCTACAGACGGTGTGCCTTTAGGTGGTTATGGTTATCCTGCAAAACCCGTTGGACTCATTTGCTCTATGTTCAGGCCAAGTGATGATGCCACCATCTTCCCATACCTTGTTCCATCCAATTTCTTTGCAGTGGTGAGCCTGCAGCAAATGGCAGAAATGTCAACTGCTATTTTTAAAGACAGCAGTTTTGCAGCAGAATGTACTGCGTTAGCGAATGAAGTAAAGCAGGCACTGGAGCAGCATGCCATCATTACGCATCCTAAGTATGGTAAAATGTATGCGTATGAAGTAAATGGTTATGGCAGTTATAATTTAATGGATGATGCCAATGTTCCCAGCTTGCTGGCTTTACCTTATTTAGGTGCTGTATCAAAATCCAATCCTGTGTACATCAATACCAGGAAATATTTATTAAGCAGCGACAATCCTTTCTTCTTTAAAGGAAAAGCGGGAGAGGGCATTGGTGGTCCACATGCAGGTACAGACAGGATATGGCCATTAAGTATCATCATCCGTGCGCTTACCAGCAGCGATGATTTTGAAATAAAAAAATGTATTGAAATTTTACAGCACTCACACGCAGGCACCGGCTTTATGCATGAAACATTTCATAAAGACAATGCAAAAGATTTTACCCGTGCATGGTTTGCATGGGCCAATACCATCTTTGGTGAGTTGCTGCATACGGTGGCGGTTAATAAGCCGCAGCTATTATCCTAAGCAAGCGACTAGCGCATATGAAAATTGATATTGCAATCATCAGGCAACTCCAGTTGCAAATTGAGGCCAACAGCCAGCGGGCTTTTGAAGAGCTTTACCGGCTGTTTTTCCCAAGGCTGTTTAACTTCTCTATGCTG
>CAZDHQ010000025.1:0-558 GCA_964505135.1 uncultured Ferruginibacter sp. | reverse complement strand
GACACTGCTTCATGCGTGAGCAACCTCGGCTTGCTGTATCTGCATAAGAAGGAAACCGCAGAAGAAATTGTGAATGACATCATGGTGAAAATTTGGGAGAAACGGGCTCAACTCAACAATATCAATAATCTTGAAACCTATTTGTTTGTTTCTGTAAGAAATCATTCGTTAAACTATCTCAGCAAATATTCTCATTATCATGTGGAGATAGAGGAAGAGAGCGGCATTGCATCAATGGTAAATGCAAATGATCCTGAAAAAGAACTGGAGTGGAAGGAAATATATTTTAAGCTGAACATGGCAATAGAAGAACTGCCTGATCAGTGCCGCACTGTTTTTAAATTGATTAAAGAAGAAGGCTTTCGTTATAAGCAGGTGGCTGAAATTTTAAATATCTCACCCAGGACGGTGGAAACACAGCTGTTCAGGGCCATTAAAAAACTGGATACTGCAGTGGCTGCCTATATTGATAAATCATCTCCTAAAAACAATAATAAAAATCTGCTTTCTATACTGCTGTTCTGTTCATTCGTTTTAAAAGATTTTTTTTAAACGCCT
>CAZDHQ010000024.1:0-14988 GCA_964505135.1 uncultured Ferruginibacter sp. | reverse complement strand
TGTTTAACTTAGAAAACTCTAACTCCAACTGGCACTAAAATAAGGGGAGCTTACACTTTATCTAGTAATTCGTAAGCGCTTTACAAAAGGCCATTTTAGACAGATCAAACAATATGAGTTTGGTTCGAAAGCATATAACAAATGTATTTCCACAATGAGTAAATGAGAAAGTCTATATAACACAAAAGGAAGAAAGATTTTTCTTGTATATGCATTTATGTACTTATTAGAGATCCACTTAAGCTTATTGGCTGTGTACATAAGATGCCATTTGAGCATAGCTTGAATACATTAGAAGCCTAGTTGCAATGAGCTTGTATGCATTGGAGCATATGGGAGCTTAAGTCTGCATTAGATAAGTAGCCTAAGTGCAAAAGCTTGTATTCATTGGAGAATGTGGCAGCAATGTGGTTGAATACATGGGAGCATTTGGGGTTTGAGTCTGTAATATATATGGAGTTTATGTCCAAAAGCTTGTATCCATTGGAGATTATGTAAGTAATCAGGTTGTATACATAAGAAACCTATGTGAGTAATGAGCTTGCATATAAATGATTACTAACTTTTATTAATCCTTATACAGCAATGGTAAAAAGCAAATTTTACTCAATGGCTAAATAGATTTTGCGTAAACATTTAAGAATATGGCTATTGGGCTTCTCATGGATGAACTTAATAAATTACAAGGGTAACCACTACACATAGACACGATTCCTATGGCGCAAACATGTAGCAACATAAGGCGAGCTTTTTATAAGACCTTTTCTATTGAAGGACCATATATCGACGATAAGGAACTTGCATGTTGTTTATTGATAACTACACTGTGACACAGCAATCATAATATCTTTATGGAAGTATATACAGTACCACTCTTTTGATGCTTGTATTTAAAGAGTACGCCATTGGCAGTTATCAACGTATATGGATCAGGCTCAGATAATATTCCGTTTTTCTTATACAACTGAAATATCAATTGATCTTTATCCAATTTCCATATGCCATTGGCAGAGCTTTGATTATCCCATAAGATATTTACTTTTCCGTCCTCCTGCATTGTAATGGTTGAATTCTCATCCTTCCATTTGCCAATTAGATTACTTCGGCTAAATAGAAATCCATTGGAGTTTTCATTGTCTAGTACAGTTGCAGTCACTTCTACATCTATTAACACACCCGATGTTACATTGGGATTATACAAAGCGATATACAATAATCTGGGACTATATTGATTGAGTTTAATTAAAGAGCTACCTGATACTGATTGCATATGTGTTCCGCCTATATAGGAGTTGAACTGTTGTCCATTTAAGAATAATTGTGAGTTATTTGCGTCTACTACGTATGCATTTACAGCAATTGCACCTTGTGGGATGACCATAGCCTTTATGGCGTTTTCTGCAAGACCTTCAAATTTGACAGAAGCGCCAGCCGCATAACTGGATGCTAATAAACTGGCAACCTTGGTGGTAAGCCCAATGAATCTATTCAATCTGTTATCTGATTGCTCATTTCGTGCTGTTGTGAATGTGTAATACCATTCAATGGTATTGGGTGGTAGTGGCACTTCAATAACAGTTTTGCAATTACCGCCCATAGAACTATTTAACGTTCCATTGAGAGCTATACGGGTTTCCGTTACCATTACAGCCTTAGGCATTGCTTGAGAATTACAATTGAGACAATAGAACATCAAGAGCAAAGGGACAAATAAATGTTTCATGGTTCATGGTTTATTGCTTTAGTCCCTTTAAGCATTAGTAACAAAAAAAGCGTGGGACAAGTAGCCAATGGTAAAAAGGCACTGGTATGCCCACACTCCAAATGACTAAAGCCCACGCATAGCGTGAGCGTCTAGCATTGATCTTTTGGAGTGTTAAAAATTACCAGTTTCTTTTACCCAAAATCAGCTAACGCTTAATATTTTATTGCGATGAAGTTATGTAAATAATTGAAGCTATAAGGCCAAAAGCGTTTGATATTTTTTATAAGCATGTAACAAATGAATTCTATGGGGTTGGGCATTGGAAAGAACAAAGGCTTTCTATTTGTCAGCCATATGTTTTATTAAGTTTTAAAGTGAATACCATTGGATCTCATATGATTTTCATTGTCCAACACCTTTTTTACTTACACCAATGGATTATCCTTATGTCTCAATATAAATTGCTTATGAACCCAAATGAATTGCAAAGATGTTCAAGGCAAAAGGCCATATGACTCCCTTAGGGAAATGCTGCATTTTTTGTTTGTCTTAAGGTAGGTTTCCAGGCAGATTATGCGTCTCACTTGTTCCATGATTGATTATTTCCATTAGGTAAATGACTTCCAGTTCCCTTACTCTGTATTTCAGGCAATACTCTATAAATCATAAATAATAAAGTGAACCTTCGGGATGCCTTTGTTTAATTCTTTCTTCCCTTTTTATGGCTTTTTTAAATTGGAAAAACCTAGACAACCAACCACAAACTAAGGATAGATTTAAAAGATGTTTTCCTCAAATCTAGTTTAACAATCGAGGCACATCCTGATTTGTCATCAGAAATAAAAACATCACCAAATAGCTTACAAACATCATGAGAGTAGCCCATAAATCGTTGCAGGCTTAGTCCCTTCTTTTCATCTTGCTGAATAATATAATTCACATTTTTATTGTCCCTGGAGGCATTTACAAGTATTTCTACAATAACACTTCGATCATTACCTTTTGCTTTTTTCATACAACCCTGGGAAAAGATTTATAGTGGATTCAAATCAAGCACCATACCGGAAACACTGCGCACTGTGGTCTTATTAAGTCACAAAAGCCTTTACAGTTAGAGGTTCCACGTTTTTTGACGTGATAATTGGGTATTGATCATGCCTTCTTGAAATCGGATTTTTAAATCCGAGAAATCTTAAAATCTTTTTTATTTCTAGATTTTTAAAAATGTTAAACAACATCATTTTATTTAAAGCCATGTTTGAAATATCGGTACCGAGAAGTCAAGTGGGGGAGGAGGATGGCTTAGTAGATGAAGAACGATATGTTGTAGATACAGGATTTCCCCCAATGAAGAAATGCGAGTTATAAATTTCAGCTTTTCAGAGAGAGTCCTTTTTACCCAAATATTTTTGCCATGCATAATAAAGTAAAAATTAACTCTAAAAATCGAGTCGCATATTGGCTTTTATGTAAGTTTATTTTTCTACAACATTAATATATGTTCCTGTCCGTTTTATATGGACAGTCTCCGTGTTATTTATTTAGATCATTGCTGAAGTCAATAAAACTTATACTAACTACCAGATTGCCTAATAAAAAACTGGTTAAGGCGGCTGTTTCATGAAATAATAGATTTATATTTGAATCATCAACCAGCATTTTTTCCATTCTTATGACCCTAGTCCAAGTCAAAAAGTACGACCTGCTTTTTAATGTGATTACGCCAGTTGTACTAGGTTCGCTTATCTATTTTTTTCCACACGAGAAAATAAATAACAGATTCATTAAATTTTATCTTGCAGATGGCCTGTGGGCATATGCACTTACCTCTGCAATCCTAATCATTTGGGACAGAACATTTAACTTTTTATGGATATGCTTGGTATTTTTTTTATTTATCCTGGTCGAGCTATGCCAACAATATCAAATAATCCCAGGAAATGGCGATTATCTTGATGTATGTGTTTATAGTTTGTTTTCCGGCCTATCTTTTTTTCTTAATAAATATCTTAAACCTAAAAACTGATAAAATGAGCAAGCCTTTAAAAAACTATCTTTCTTTTACTACCTTAATCATCTTTTTTGCTGCAGCGATTGCAAGCTCGCCTAAAAACATGGTTTATTCTGATGGAGACAAATGGATTCCTGGTAATTTCGATGCTAATAAAACAACCCTTCTAATTGAATCCCATCCTTTGGGAAAACATCAAAATGAAAGGATGATTAAATTCCTGGAAGATCGCTACCCTTTCAGTTTTGAAGTGGTAGACTCCAACACAATAAATGCTGTAACTGGTAGATATGCGGACACCAAAAAGTATCCGTTTGCGCTTCGGTGGAAGCCACAAAATTCATACTATACAACTACTTCTTACAGCAATAACAGATTTAGCACCTTAGATCATAGAACGTGGGACATGTACGGGTATTTCATCGACCGCGTAAACAATAAGCAATTTGCTGCGACAGATAATGGTAATGTTTGGGGACAGGTTGGTTACAGACCAGTCTTTAACTCGATCAAAAAAAAGTTTAAGGATAAATGACCTTAATACCTGTATGATTTTTTTCAAGACTCAAAAAATTCAGATGGAGTTATCAAGTGATGCAAGGCTAATCCCATTTCTTTAGCCACCTTTACAACTAGTATGAAAAATTCTATTTCAGTAACGTTTCTATTATTGTTACTTCCAAGCTTCATTTTTAGCCAAAATAAGTATCGCAAACAGCCTGCACTCTCTATGGCATTTACGTTGACCGATTTTAAAACACCAGTAAACATCAAAAACGATGGCTTCGGCTCTCTATTCGATCTGAAAAATATGTGGTCAAAAGGTGGAATAGCGCTGTCATATATTGAGGGGTTAAGTAATCATGTGGATATTGTTGTTGGTGCAAATGGAACCTTTTATGATGAAATGGCTCTAGGAAATAACGCTCCATCAAAAAACAATTTGCTTACCGATGTTTATTCATTCTTTAATTTTAAACTAAATACAGATAAAAATTTCTTTACACCCTATTTTACAACTGGTGTAAGCATCCCCAACTATAAAAAACACTATAGCATTTCTGTTCCTGCTGGCATCGGTGTTCAGTTTAACTACAAGAACGATTTATATTTTTTGTTTCAGTCAAGCTACTATTTTACACTTAATAACCCAATAAGGGATTATTTACGCCATAGCTTCGGCATTGCAGGTAATATTAAAAAAAAGAAACAACAGATTTACTTGCCACCACCTACTCCACCGATAGTTTCAACCTTACAAAACCCCGATAGAGATGGTGACGGCATTGTTGATGTAGAAGATCGCTGTCCTGATATTCCTGGTCCTAAATTTTTACAAGGTTGTCCAGACATTGATGGTGATAGCATTCCTGATATAGATGACCAATGCCCTGCTGTGTATGGCTTAAAACAATACTTGGGTTGCCCTGTACCAGACACCGATAATGACGGTGTAAATGATGAGATAGATAGCTGTCTTACAGTTCCAGGACTGGCAGCCAATGCAGGATGTCCCGTTGTTGATAGTTTTAGTAAAAACATCTTAAACGAGGCAGCAAGAAATATCTTTTTTGAAACTGGCAGTGATAAACTATTAACCAAATCATTCACAGCACTGAACCAAGTTTACGCAATACTGAATGAAAAGCAACTCTACATCATAAATGTCGAGGGTCATACAGATAGTATTGGCAATAATGCTTATAATCAGGAGCTGAGTGAAAGGCGGGCGCAATCTGTTAAAACCTACTTGGTAAAAAAAGGAATACAACCTGACCGTATTGCTGCCAGAGGCTTTGGAGAAGATAAACCGTTAGCTGACAATAAAACTGCATTAGGCAGGGCAAAGAATAGAAGAGTTGAAATAACAGCGCAAATAAAACAATAGCTTTTTCAATGCCTTTAAAGAAAAGCCAGGCAATAAAAACTGCCTGGCCTTCTTACATTATTCTTCTAGTATTTTATAAAAGAGGTTTTTAAGTTTTCGTCAGCCCCATTCACAATAATGTAGTACACGCTTGCCTTTAACTGATTCGTATTAATTTTAAGCTTGATTGGAGACTGGCTGCATTTAACACTTTGTGTTAACCATTTACGGCCCATAGCGTCTATCACAGTTACTTGATATTTTCCTGATAAATTTTTGTTTGTGAAAACAGTCAGGTCGGATGTCACTGGATTAGGACTTAACAATAAAGCAAGTTTATTATTTTCTGTCACTGATGATTCAGGGGCCTTTCTTGGAATTGGGCCACAATTTTTATTCAATAAAAATTGAGTGCCAATTTTCCAGGAGGAATAAGTAACCACTCCCATCCGTTTACACTTGGTTCTAACCTGCCAATCATAATAACGACAGTTAGTGGCAGTATCGCAATAGGTGTACTTCTTTTGTCCTGCAGAGTAAGTTACATCTACTGTTTTCCATATCGTAGTTCCCTCCCATTTAAAGCGGATTTGTGCTCCTATAGAAGAATCACAAGGCATCGAATCTTTGATATTCCAGCTTACACAAAACTGCGTACCGTTCCAGCTTACAAATTTTAAGCTATCTGGAATCCTACAACACGATGATGTGTCACAGAACGTAGTAAAATTTGGGCCTGTTACATAATTTGAATAACTAGAATCAACCTTTTTACAAACATTTCTCACCTGCCATTGGTATTGTGTGCAAGGTTTTACTGAATCGCAAAAGTTGATTAGCTTTTGACCCTTCGGAAAGTTTACTGTTCTTGTTGTCCAGGTCGTTGTTCCTACCTTTCTAAATTGAATGATGCTGGATACGATTGAATCGCATGGAAACGAATCTTTTACTTGCCAGCTAATACATACACGATTAGTGGTAATGGATACCAGCTTAAGACTGTCAGGTGTTCTGCAACAACCTGTTTGTGCTTTTGATAAAAAAGGGGTAACCAAAGCAAATACTACTGCCAAAAGCAGCGCTTGTAGATTTTTGTGCATGATGATGTTTTTTGAAGGTTATAAAATGAGAAAAATTTAAGATCGTATTTAGGTTAAAGTTTGAAGTATTTTGATTAGATACTAAAAATAAACAATTCTCTTAGACCAGTGTAAGAAACGAAAATTATTTTTTGTCTGATTTGGATAAAAATATTAGAGCATCATTTTCTTTTCCTTCAATTTAGTAAATACTATCTCTGTCTCCTTATCCTGGTAGGATTGAGCTAGAGAAACGTACCTAAAAAACTCTTTGCTCATTGGTGAATGCCCGCTGATCTTTCTTACTACATGCTCAGGCATACCAAGGCATAGCATGGTTGTAATGGCAGTACGGCGCATAGTATGCGTAGTAACCAAATCACAAAAGCGAAAACTTTGTTTCACTTGACCATTTTGTTTTGTCAATTCTTTTTGTTGACCACGCCGGTTCCTTGATTTTCTTACATCATGTGTAAAGTCAGCCTTTTGGTTTAATTCTTTTACATAGAGGTTAAGATTTACAATATTAAATCTGGGCAATAGATACCCTCCCTTTATTTTAGAGTATCTTTTTAAGATATCAACAGCATAATCAGGTAAGCATACCTGGGTTTCGGTGGAAGTTTTTTTTGACCTTATTTTGAGATACCACTTGTTTGAAATAATACGGATGTTAGATTTCTTCAAAGTCATCAAATCAGAAAAACGAAGTGCTACTGTGCAACCAAACACAAACACGTCCTTCACTCGTTTGAATTTTGTTGTTAAGCTAGCTTCAAAATCTTTGTCGTAGATAAAATAATTTAACTCTTCTGGTAATAAAGTGATAATATCAACTTCTTCCTTTCTTACATAAAACTGTTTATGAAATTCACCGGTATTCAGATGAAGCTGCTTTTGCAGGTAACCGAAAAAAGTACGGATGTTTTTTACATTGGCTCCTACATAATTATCAAAATGCCCACAGTCAGAATAAAGGTAATCTGTAAATTTCTTATAGAACTTAGACCAATAGTTTTTCTCGCTTTGCATTTGTCTTTGGGTTAACCTCCTGGAGTTGGAGTTTCTCAGATCAAAACATTTGGCTATACAAAATTTTTGTAAAAGCAATCTGGTGTGTCCATAATTTTTAATAGTACCATCGGAAATTTTCTTTCCGTTTGGTTGAAGCCGACGGCCTGTTTCGCTGTCTTTAATGAACCTGTCATAAAGGTCAAAAAATGGGTAAGTTTTCTTCGTTTTTTCACTCATAAATTAAGTGGTTTTAGCGGTGTATTTAGGGTGAAACGTATGCCGTTTTTTGACATAAAGTGCATATTTTAGCTATGCATTAGTTCTTTGATTTTCAATACTGATAAAGATTTGAATAACATTTCAATATTATCCCTTTGGGATGCTAATGCCGGGACGCAAGTACTCCGCTGGAACCGCCTACAGGTATGGGTTTAATGGTAAGGAGAATGATAATGATGTTAAGGGTGTAGAAGGTGGGCAGCAGGATTATGGGATGAGGATATATGATCCAAGGGTGGGGAAATTTTTAAGTGTAGATCCGTTGTTCGAAGAATATCCTTGGTATACGCCTTTTCAGTTTGCAGGAAATAGTCCTATTGCAAATATTGACTTAGATGGAGAAGAAGAAGAGTTTTACCGATTGAAACTAGACGAAAAAACAGGAAAACCACAATTGACTCAACTTAAGACAATAGAAAAGAAATCGATATTATGGGGAGCAATATCCTGGACTCCTGATCCGTCAAAAACTGTTGAATATAAAGGGAACCTCTACAAATTTTGGGGTGTAGGAGAAAATTCTGCTATGATTGGGGCGTCTTTCAACGACTTTGTTGCAGATCCAGAATGGGAATTAGCAAATAATCCAAACTTAAGAACTGTTTCTCAGAAAGATGTTGAGTTTTGGCAAGAAGCAGGACCTGTAGTAGTATTTGGTGCAATAGGAGCCTATAAGTCTATTACTAATAAAAGTATTACCACGCCTAAATCTCAACAAAGTGAACCCAGTGAGCAGCAAGTACAAACACAACAAGTTAAGCCAGCATCCCAGCAAAAAGCATCAACAAATGTCGAGACAGCTCCTATACCAAAAAAAATTCCTGTTAACAAAAATGATAAAAGTGCAGAAAGTGAGTTTGTATTATATGATGTACATGAAAAGCCAGGAAAGCAAGGTCAATTATTAAAAGTTGGTAAGGCAGATGCAGAAAGAACCAGAGCAGATGGTACTCCGGTGAGAATGGCCGATAGCCAAAGAAAAGCAAGACAGGCTGGTTATCCCAATGCCACGGCTACGGTAAGAAAGAAATTGGGAAGAACGACTACAGGGCAAGCAACAGATACTGAGGCGACACATGTAAAACAAGAACGAGCCAATGGTAATGAACTTCCCCTTAATAGAGAAAAAAGTAAAAAGTACAAAAACGATTAAACTTATGCATGTTAGAATATTAGATTCTGCGATGATCGTAGATTTCATAAACGAAGGGTTTAACTCAAGCGAATTGTGTTCAATCGTAAAAAGCGAAACCGAGAAAATTATTCAAACTATAGAAAATGAGAAGCTGAAGGAATGGGAGGTTTGTTTCCGATTTGTTTATAACAACGTAAAGCAAATTCTTATTTACACAAAAAACAAATCCTACCCTAAAGAAAAGTACAAAGAAATAATTGTACATATTCCAATACCTGTGAAAGAGGAAATTGATTGGGGGGTAGATTTAGAACAACACGTATACTCCGACAAAAACCACCTGGATCATTTACTTCAAAACTTTTTTTGTCTTGATGTTGACTATACAAAATTCACTAACAGACAAGATTATCTATTAAATTCTATGATTAGGTCTATTAAGTTTTGTTTTGATGTGGGTTTCACAATAAATGGAATAAAAGTGAAGTTATAATTTTTTCATTTTTTCTTATCAATACAGTATTTAATAAGACTATCATTTTTTATATTCCATTAACTAGCTCATTGAATATCCCTTTTGGATGCTAATGCCGGGTAGAAAGTATACTGCTGGAAGTAGCTACAGGTACGGTTTTAATGGTAAGGAGAATGACAATGATGTGAAAGGTGAGGGTAATCAACAAGATTATGGAGAAAGAATATATGATCCAAGAAGCGCTAAGTTTTTAAGTATAGATCCATTAGAAGGAGAATATCCAATGCTAACTCCTTATCAGTTTGGTAGTAACAGACCTATTGATGGAGTTGACCAAGATGGTTTAGAATGGAAGCCGGTAACAGGTGCTGATGGCAATGTTACTGATTATATATGGGCCGGATTTAATTCTGATGGAAGTGCCCCAAGAGGAACAGTTTCTGGAGGCACAATAGTTAGAGATGGCACCACTTACAATTTTTCGTCAACTAATGTTACTTCTCCTTCTTTTGGTAACTTTCGTAGTGGCGTATTATCTGTAAATGACGGCAGTAATGTGCGAATGAATGCACTGATTTCTTCAGGCAATAGCACATCTTACAGCTTTGATGAACTAAATGATGAGGGGACTTTTATGTCTGTTTTCGCTTCTGGTTCATTGGGCAATGCAACTGGCGCAAGTGGATCTCAGATAGGTGCTGCTCTAAAGCAAAAGTACGACAACTTAGAATTCATGGCAACCAGACCCGCAAGTGGAGCTATCGACCAGGACGGTCTAGGTCTGTTTGATTGGATTGGTCCTGGTGAGGTGAAGGCAATTGCTGGCGGAGTTATAGGAACTGCGATTAGAAAAGAGGCTGCTAATGCTATTGTCAGTAAAGTTGTTAGAAAAGTTGAACTAAGTGTTGCAAGAAGAACAGGTGTAAAAAAAGCATGGAAAGAAGAACAAGTGTTAGTTAAGGCAACTGGTGAAGGAACCAGAGATTGGTCAGTTGCAGAAAAAAAACAATTACTTAAAAAAGGCAAGGTTAGTGGATATTATGGCCATCACATAAAAAGTGTTAATCATCATTCGGTTGCACTGGCTAAAAACCCTAATAATGTTGAAATGGTTACATTTGAAGAACATCTTTTTGACCGGCATAAGGGAAACTTTAAAAATAAAAGTTCAGGTAAGCTATTAGACAGAACGATAAAAAAGAAAAATTAGTTATGAACTATTTTGATACTATTAAAACCATACTTCTCAAGTATAGTCATCTGGGTAAAGAAAATTTGATTGATGGAACTCTACTAATTGGGAAAGCTCCTCACATCGCTCCTTACGCATGGTTACATAAAATATTTCCTGTTTTAAATGAAAATGAGGTGTTATCAATCGAGAAGGAAATAAAAATTGTTTTGCCGGATTGTTATAAAGATTTTTTATTGCATTATTCGAACGGATTGAAAATATTTATTGATACGTTGCATTTGGAGGGTTTAAGAAAAAAACCAGGCAGAAGCATAGAAGCTGCCTGGCAACCGTATTCAATTTTTACTCGGAATATTAGCGAAAGGATCAAAGATGCAAAATCATATCATTTTTTTATAGGTGGGTATAACTGGGACGGCTCACTACTTTACATTGATACAAATACAAACAAAGTACACCGCTGTTCAAGAACATCTGTAAAACCACTTAATACTTGGACTAATTTTGAAGAAATGCTTGTATCGGAAACGGAGAGGATTGCATCGCTATTTGATGGAAACGGAGTTGAGAAAGATGAAGAAAAACCAACTACACCTTAATTATTTTATCAAAATGAAAATATTTAGCCGTTGAGTAATCACAGACTCTTTATCGCCATCAATTAAGAATGTGCAAAAAAGAATTTTGTTTAAAATAGGATCACAAAGTCCAAATTTTCTAAAACATTACAAATAGATTTTGTTCTTTTCAGGAATCTACAATAAAGTCTTTGAAACCACTAATTAGTTATGTCAATGGCATAGTTCTATGAATATCCCTTTGGGATGCTAATGCCGGGTAGAAAGTATACTGCTGGAAGCAGCTACAGGTACGGTTTTAATGGTAAGGAGAATGACAATGATGTGAAGAATGTAGAGGGTAGCCAACAAGATTATGGCATGAGGATTTATGATCCGAGAGTTGGAAAATTTTTGAGTGTAGATCCATTAACAGCAAGTTATTCTTGGTTTTCACCTTATCAGTTTTCAGGAAATTCCCCAATTACGTCTTTTGATATTGATGGTTTAGAACCTAATAAGCAATTAAATTATTCTGAGGTTAATGTAGTTGAATCTGCATTAGAAAATATTAAAGGGAAAAAATTAAGTTACGAAAATACGAGCTGGGTAGGGCCATTATGGCGATGGAAACCGTTAATTTTTACTAATAATGTTCTCACTGAAGCATACAATCAAAATGTTTCGACTATACAAAACACGCCAAGTAATCTGAGGATTATAAAGAATGTTTTTTCTAAAAAAGGACGAATAGAAAATGCGAATTATGCGTTTACAGCATTCGGTTATCTTGTTACTTGGTGGAATAGCGAGCCAGAAAAAAGAGTTGAAACCTATGAGGCAGCGGGAGGAATGTTGCTTAATGGCTGGATCACAAAAAAAATAATTAACCTAAGTAAGCCGCAAGAGCTTAATATTGACCTAATGGGTGGTCAAAGGAGTTCAATTAGAGGCTGGTTGAATTTTGATAACAATGCTATAGAAGGGATCAGATCGGATGTGAAAAAATTTGGTCAGTTTTTCACAAAAAACAGCGTCTCATCAATTATAACAAATAATCCTCAGGCTGAGTTTTTACCCTATGTGACCAATTCTTTAAAAGAAGGTGGTACAATTACGGTTAGAGGTCAAATGGCGAACGCATTTTTTAAAGAAATATGGAATGGAACTGCTAAAGGGTTAGAGAATTATGAAGTAATCGGCAAAACCGAGGGATTATCAATTGATAGATATTACAGAACAGATGGCTCCCCCCTAAGAGGTGGAGCAAAATCTTTAAACGAAATAATTCTTAAAAAGAAAACACCATGATCAATCAAAAAGTAAATTCACCTATTGTAAATACATCGGAATCCTACTCTAGTCTATTTTTCCTCGGGCAGAACAATGTTGTTATCCCATATATAAACCTGGATATAATTTCTGACGGATCGGCAAAAGAATTTCGGCACTTTGTGAATTACTGCTTTTATGTGTTTATGGATGTGAAAAAGATCCATATGCAAAGTTCAGTTTTAAATATTGAATTAGAGTTTAACCCAAATAATTACAACAGCAACAACATCTCTATCGAATACATCAAAATCGGAGGTTACAAGTCATCAGAAGCCGATGTGAAAATTTTATATAATTCGGCTACAATCTTTTTCCCAGTAAATTGTACATACAGTGAACTGCAGTCCTCCTTCATTCCAGAAAACACCCCAAATTTTATTAGGACTATGTCAGAAGTGGAGGTTGAAACTTTTTTTTCTTATGAAAATCTTCCTAGCGAACTAAAAGATCACCTGGGATCTGAGTTTATTAAATTTTCACTTCCTATAAATAGTTAAAAATGATAAAACTTAATCAGATAAATTAATCAAGTTTAAGTTATTTGATTAAGTCTTGTGCTCAAGTAAAGAATTAAGAAATTAGTACACTCAGTAGTTTAAAGTTCATTGAAAATATATCCTTTGGGATGCTAATGCCGGGTAGGAAGTATACTGCTGGAAGCAGCTACAGATACGGTTTTAAAGGTAAGGAGAATGACAATGATGTGAAGAATGTAGAGGGTGGGCAGCAGGATTATGGTATGAGGATTTATGATCCGAGGGTAGGTAAGTTTTTGAGTATGGATCCATTGACGAAAGAATATCCACACTATACCCCGTACTCTTTTGCTGGTAACAAACCAATAAGATATAACGATCGAGATGGGGAAGAAGAATCCGATTTAGACCGTTATTATGACCGAGCTATTCCAGTTATTAAACAAAATTTTGCGAAAAATCTGTTGGCCTTCTCAAACGTTCAACAGGCCGATCTTAAGAAATCAATAGATTATGCTTTTACTAAACGAGAAACATTCAAAAATGGACTTAGATGGCTTTCAGCAAGGTTATTAACACGTTGGATGGAGGGCAAGGGTGGTTATGACATTTTGAGTTATAACGCTGTAAATTCAATACAGGTTAACGGTAATATAAGGCGTGTGAGACAAGAATTAATTAGGAAAGTGAATGATTATGCAGAAACACTCTCAAAGCCAGGCACATATTCATTTACAGCATTTTCAAATTCTGATAGATCTGGAGCTGATGCTCAAATTATGTTGAATGATGTAGGTTCAAGTTTAGGATCTTACAAGATATTGGGGGCTGGAAGTGCTTATATTAATATCAATAAGAACGGGGAAAAATTGATCATTATGGACCTGGATTATACTCTTGCAGAAAAGTACCAATGGAAAGAGGGTACAGGTATAAATGATGGCCCTTTTGTTGATCATAACATTATGCTAAAATTAGAAAAAATAGGTGCGAAACCGTTTTACATTAGGGGCTACTTTCATCAGGGATATAGATCGGAAAATGGAAAAGAATCAATAACTGAAATAAAAAATTCTACTAATCATGAGAACCATCCAGAACCCCGACCTTTCTCTGACGGTTCGCCGGGTTATAATATTCCATCATCAGAAAACCAGAAAGAAAATGATAATTAAGTTCGGGCTTTTATTGGTCTTGACAGGGAGTTTGACTTCTTGCAATCAGCAGGTTGACAAATCTATTCCCAAGCAATTAACTTACATCCTATTTAAATCTGTAAAAGAAGTTGTAGGTAAAAACGGTGAAACCCCTGTAGCGTATGAAGTACAAGACTATCCTCTAGATGACAAGAAACTAGAAATCCTAGTTGCAATTCTTAAGAAATACAATTGGGAGTTCTTGTTAACTAATAAAAATGAAGTATTAATTTCTTCAACATCGATACAAAATTTAGATGATTTATACGGGTTAAATGCTGAATTAGATAAACAGATTAAGGCCTTTTTAGTAATGAAATGAACTGACATTCGGGATTAGGACTCATTGCCAATTTGGGATTATACGGATGACTTAAGGTGTAGATACTATTTCTCCATTTTTTATTTATCTTATTGAGGCTGTTCATTCCAAATAACTTTATATCAAAAAAATCTTTTTTTACTTCGTTGGCAATTACCCATCCCAATCTACCGAATTCAGAGTTCTCCAATTCTTCAATATCTCCCTTTGCGCCACAATCATCAACCAATGATAGGCATAAGTGATTATTCTGTTTTTAAGAATAATCCAATTAAATGTCTAGATGTTTTAGGCGATTCGTCCAACCCTGGTGGTTTATCAATATTAAAACTTTCTAAAGAA
>CAZDHQ010000023.1:4106-15080 GCA_964505135.1 uncultured Ferruginibacter sp. | reverse complement strand
GGCCGAAAAATTTTCTTTCCCTTCATTAAAAGTTGATGCTACACAATACAGCAGTGATGGAACGATCAAATCACGTTTTTCCACTTACGATGGATATAAAATAGAAGGTGTGCTTATCCCTACAGAAAAAAGAAACACCGCCTGTGTTTCTTCACAAATTGGGTGTAGCCTTACCTGTAAGTTTTGTGCCACCGGCAAGATGGAAAGAAAACGCAATCTTGATTTTGATGAGATTTATAACCAGGTTGCACTAATCAATGAACAATCAGAAAAGGCTTATAACAAAAAATTATCTAACGTAGTTTTTATGGGGATGGGTGAGCCATTGCTCAACTATAAAAACGTATTGAAGGCCATTGATAAACTCACATCAAACGATGGCCTTGCTATGAGCCCAAAAAGAATTACGGTTTCAACTGCAGGTGTAGCCAAAATGATAAAACAATTGGGTGATGATAAAGTGAGGTTTAACCTGGCACTTTCGTTGCATGCGGCGGATGATAAAAAGAGAGATGAAATAATGCCGATCAATGAAAGTAACAATATAGCTGTACTGATTGAAGCTTTGAATTATTTCTATAATCAAACAAAAAATGACATTACTTTAGAATACATTCTTTTTAAAGATTTAAATGATAGCATAGAAGATGCTAAGCATCTGGTGAAAATTTATCGGCAAATCCCCACACATCTGATCAATGTAATCGAATACAACCCTATTGATGGAGTTTCATTTAGCAAGCCAGACGAAGAAGGTACAAAAACATTTACGGATTATCTTGTTGCAAATCGGGTAAACGTAAGGGTTAGAAGAAGCCGTGGTAAAGATATTGACGCAGCATGCGGACAATTGGCTAATAAATAACTACAGCATTCTTGTGATTGATTAATTAGATGAAGCTCTTTTTATTTTCATTTTACCAAAGCGATTTTTCACATCATCAATGGCTTTATAGAGGTCTGTTTTTTTCTCCCGGTTATTAAAAAGATCAGTTTGTATTGCTTCATTGGTCAGATGGCTGAGCTTTACTCCCAGCAGACGAACGGGTCGCCCTTTTTTATACAGTTGCTTAAATAAAGTTTTAGCTACAGGAATAATTTCATCATCCGAAAAAGTAAACGGGATCGTTGCCTGTTTTGAGGTAGTTTCAAAATCAGGATAGCGGATTTTAACGGTTACACAACCTGCAAATTTTTTATCCTGCCTTAATTCATAAGTGATTTTTTCAGTGAGTCTCACCAGTTCTCTCATCAAGAAATCAAGATCGGTAGTATTCTCGTTAAGCGTATTTTCTGATGAAATGGATTTTGATTCATGATAGGGAGTCACTTCGCTGTAATGTTCTCCAAAACTCTTGTGCCAGAGATCAACGCCCCATTTGCCAATCCTTTCCTCCAGCTCTTCTTTTGTTTTAGAAGAAATATCGCCAATGGTTTTAATGCCCATTGATTTTAGTACCTCATGCGTATGCTCTCCCACTCCAGGTATTTTTTCCACAGGTAGCGGCGCTAAAAATTCCTTCTCTTTACCAAAAGGAATTTGCAGGTAACCATTGGGTTTAGCTTCGTTGGTAGCAATTTTAGCCATCATTTTATTGGAAGACAGGCCGAATGAAATGGGCAGTTTTGTGTCTTCAATTATTCGACGCCTCAGGTCGATGGTCCACTGAAGTGGGTCAAAGAACCGATCCATACCTGTAAGATCAAGGTAGAATTCGTCAATAGATGCTTTTTCAAATAATGGTGCAGATTCAGCTATTATGTTGGTAACCCATCTTGAATAGCGACTGTATTCGCCTCGTGTTCCTCTTATTGCTATGGCATGAGGACAAAGCTGCATTGCTTTTTTAGAAGGCATACCTGAATGAATACCGAATTTTCTTGCTTCATAACTGCATGCAGCCACCACACCTCTTTCTGCACCTCCTACAAATACCGGTTTACCTTTTAAAGAAGGATTGTTCAGTATTTCTACGGATACAAAAAACGAGTCCAGGTCAAAATGTGCGATTATGCGTTGCTGCTCTTTCTTCACGATACTATGTATATCTATGTTAAGTATATATCCAATAAACCACTGGGAAGTGTTACATGTACTTCTTTTTTCTTCTTATCCACCTTATCAAGTGATTCCTCGTGGATCGGTATCAAAACTTCTTTGTTGTTGATTAAAATTGTGCACAGCAGTTGGTGTGGTTGTTCTATTACTTCTACAATTTCACCCAACTTTTTTTGATCAGCAACCAGCGTAAACCCAAGTAAAGCGATAGGTGCAGCTGCTGCTGCAAATCTTTTAAAATCATCAGCTGTTATCCAAACTTCTTTCGGAGTAAGCTTGCGGGCCTGTTCTTTCGTGTCAATTGATTCAAGCCTTATATATAACTCCTCCTCATTTTTTGACTTTGCCTCTTTAATAAAGTAAGGCATTAAATTATCCTTACCTTCTTCAATAAATATTGTTTCCAATCCTTTTAATGAAGTTTTCTTACCAAGACTGTGGTGCAAAACCAAATGACCTTTTAACCCATGACTGGCAACCAGCTTACCAATTTTAAAATACTGATCCATTCCTGCAAGTTACTTCATACAATGCACCATTGACGCCAATAAAAAAGCAATCTCCAAAAAGAGATTGCTTAAAAGAATTGATCAACAGAGGTTATTATTCTTCTGTCTTAGCTTGTTCTGTACCTGCTGACTGGGCAGGCGCTTCCGCTACTTTCTTTACATAAGGCCTGTTACGGCTATCCTGGCGAGCTTTTTTATGAGCTCCCTGGCGCTTAGTTATCTGTGCATCATGCTCAGAGGTCCAGGCTGTAAATTTCTGCATTGCAACAGACTCATCAAATAAACCAAGGCTAACGCCTCTAAGCAAATGCTTCAGGTAAAGTACACCTTTGAAGGAAAGGATACGGCGAACAGTGTCAGTTGGCTGAGCACCTTTGTGTAACCAGTCTAAGGCTTTTTGACGATCAATCTGGATAGTTGCTGGAACTGTCAGCGGATTGTACGTACCTAACTTTTGAATGAATTTGCCATCACGTGGGCTTCTTGCGTCTGCTACAACGATAAAGTAGAATGGTCTTTTCTTAGAACCATGGCGTTGCAGTCTCATTTTAACAGCCATAAAAAATAGAAATTTTTTTGGGTGGTGAATAAATAGGTTTATGTTCTCCTTTGATAAGGAGTGGCGAAGATAGCATGACAATCAAAAAAATCCAAAAATTATCTTCCTATTTATGTAAAAAAGCCGGGTATAAAGCCCCGGCCAATCTTGAATGGATTGATCTAATATTGAATGTGATAATATACAAAGAGTATTAGTTAGTAAAAGTACCTCCGCCGGTGATCCAGGTACTGATAATGTCTTTTTCCGCAGAAGTTAAAGGCCCTGTTGGTGGCATTGTACCAAGATCAACAGCTTTGCTCTTAATGTCATTTTTACCGTCTATAATATTGCAATCTACTGTCCAGTTTTTTCCACCGTTTGAAACAGTGGCATTATGACAACTGATACACTTAGATGTGATTAAATCTTTTACTGCCGTAAACTGCGGCCCGGCATTGCCCGAAGATGCTACTTTAACTGCCTGGGATTTTTCACAGCCTGCGCCATCTTTCACAAATACGGTATAATCACCCGCTTTTAAATTTTCAAAAGAAGCTGAAGACTGGTAAGTGCCATTGCTGTTAAGTTTATAAGTAAACCCTGTACTTCCGGATGCACTCACAGTGATTTTGCCATTATCGTCACATGTACGGGCATCATCAGGAGTAGTGGTAATGGTGATGGTTTTACCTGCACATGGATCATTTGTAGTTGGTGCACTATCTTTTTTACTGCAGGCGTACAAAATTATACAGGCTGAAAAAACAGACACGGCTGTTTTGTTAATGGTAGTGTATTTGAGCATAGTAAAAGTTATTTACCATGCTAACGTGGATGGATTTTCGATGGTTGCTTTATACGAGAAGTAATTTATTTTTTGAAAGGCAGATATTTTAAACCCAGCATTAAAGAAGTGGAATACAAATTCACTTTCCCATCGCCCACACCTTTAATAGGAACACTAACCGAAGGTTCCAGTTGTAATGAAAAAGTATTCGATATTTTTTTCTCAATTCCAAATGAAATGTCTGCGTTTGAGAAAAGGTGTTTGTTACCAGTATATCCGTAAGATTTTTCTGCAGGACTTCCCCAGTTTAAGTAATCATAGTCATAATCTTCTTTCTTCATGATGTATGAAGAAACACCAGCCATTAGGTAGAAATTTAAAGACGGTTTGCTGGCGATATCATACCTAACAGATAACGGGATATCATATACTTTACAGACTGCATCTACTGATGTAATTTTATACATTGACCAATAGGACCCTGGCTTTACATGATAATCTTTACCAGCTGCGGAGTATTTTTTACTCGAGACAAAGAAGCCGGTTTGCAAACTAAACTTTCGACTAAATTTATACCCAACCGACAGGCCATATTTAGGCACGACTACACTGTTAGCAAAAGAAAGCATCTTTACACTTGCTGCATCTACTCCAGCTGCGCCTACAATATAAAACTCCCTTGATGATTTTGATGATACAATAGCCTTACTCTTATTTTTATCCCCGCTTTCTTTTTCTCCCGATCCTTTTTTCTGCTGTTCAATAGTTGGTTGTTCTGATTGAGATGGATTAGAAACGACGGATTCATTTGCTTTATCAACTAATCCCTTTTCGGGTTCTTCAACAGCAAAGGAAGATGTTGTGTCACCGGCGGTGCTTCCATTTCCAATCAATTTATTTTTTTGCTCTTTATTCTGTTTTTTATGCAAACGGGCTGGTTTCTCTTCAGTGGATGCTACATCCGTTCCAGAAACAACAATTCTCTTTTTTCCCCGTTTTTTATTGTTCTTAATTTGCACCTTGGTTAATTGAGATTGTGTCAGCTGGGGCTGCTGTGTAACTTGAATTTTTTTGTCAATTCGCTTGTTATTTAACTTATTTATGCTCTCATCAGATTCGCTTAGTTTAGCTGTTTGATTATCTATATCTCTGTTAATAATTTTTACTTTTTCGTCACCCTTTTTCTCATTACTCCCCTTATTTAACTGTTTATTCTCACTTACTACCTTGTTGTTGGTTTTATCTATGGTTGGATTTTCTTTTCCATTCAAGGTTGCCCCTTTACTATTTGAGGTTCTGCTTGACGTATTGTTTCCGGTAAATTTAAAGATAGCCAACGTACCGATCAGCAATACAGGTAAAAGCCAAAACCAGATGATGGGTCGGCGCTTTTTCTCCTCTTTATCGAGCAAAGCCTCCATTTTAGCCCATGCCTCCTCATTAAAAGCGTGTTCACCGCTCTCGAGCGCCTTTTTCAGCTTGTTTTCAATATTTTCAAATTGCTTTTCGTTGCTCATACAGTTTAATGTTAGCCTCTTTCAGCATCTTTTGAATGTTTGCTCTTGCTTTTGCCAAATTTGACTTGGAAGTACCTACCGAAATATTTAATTTCCTGGCTATCTCTTCATGCTTAAAACCATCAATAACGTATAAATTAAATACAGTGCGGTATACTGGTGACAATCCTTGTAGCAACTCCATGATCTCTTTGTAAGACATCATATCAAGTGCAGATTCTGAGGCATCAGATAATTCATAGTGTGTTTCCTCAATATCCTTTACCAGGTAACTATTCTTCTTCTTCCTGTAGTGGTCAATAGCCGTGTGAACCATTATACTTTTTAACCAGGCCATTAAAGAAGCTTCATAATTATCGGTTCGGGGACTGAAAGAACTTATAGAACGGAAAATCTTTAAAAACCCATCATTAACTACCTCCATAGCATCATCCTGGCTATCACAATAACGCATACAAGTGCCCATAGAAAAGCCATAGTAGAGTTTATAAAACTCTTTCTGACTCTCCCTGCTAGCGTTGATACAACCATTGACTATATTGACTAGTTGTTCTTTAACAGGCAAATGCTCTTTATTTTCCTTTGCTTCGATTACGGTTGATTTTTAAACGAACAATTGATAAAAAGGGTTGCTTGAAATAAATTTAAACGTATTACATGAAAACGCAATTGTATGTAAATAAAAAAAGACTGCATAAAGCAGTCTTTTTTCTACAACAATATTTTTCTAAGACTTAAATTCTAAAGTGTGCAAAAGCTTTGTTTGCTTCAGCCATACGGTGTGTATCTTCTTTCTTTTTAAAAGAAGCACCTTCGCCTTTGCTTGCAGCAACAATTTCGTTAGCCAATTTATCAGCCATGCTACGACCATTTCTTTCACGGCTATAACGAATCATCCATTTAATACTTAACGCAATCTTCCTATCGGCACGCACTTCTGAAGGTATTTGGAAAGTAGCACCACCAATACGACGGCTACGAACTTCCACACCAGGAGTGATATTTGCCAAAGCTTTTCTCCAAACATCATATCCGTTCTCACCGGTAGTTTTAGCTACTTTATCAAGAGCATTGTAAAAAATTTCGTAGGCGGTACTTTTCTTACCTTCCCACATAAGATTATTTACAAAGCGGGTAACTAATTTATCATTAAACTTTGGATCCGGTGCTAATGGGATCTTTTTGGGTTGTGATTTACGCATATCAATTTATTCTTAAACCGGGAAACCGGTGTTTATACTAATTATTTTTTAGCTTTTTCTCTTTTGGTACCGTATTTACTGCGGCTTTGCTTACGATCTTTTACACCAGCGGTATCAAGGCTACCACGTACAATATGATAACGAACACCCGGCAAATCTTTTACCCTTCCGCCACGGATCAATACGATTGAGTGCTCCCGCAAATTATGTCCTTCACCAGGAATATAAGCAATTACTTCCACCTTATTGGTTAAACGAACTTTTGCAACTTTACGAAGAGCAGAGTTTGGTTTTTTAGGAGTGGTAGTGTAAACCCTTGTGCACACGCCACGACGCTGTGGACATGCATCCAGCGCCCTGGATTTACTCTTTGCTTTTATAATTTCCCTTCCTTTTCTTACTAACTGTTGTATTGTAGGCATTGTTAACCCTTTAAATTTGGACGGCGAAGGTAGGAATTCTCTTTTAATTAAGAAAAAAAAAAAAAAAAAATTTTAAGCCTTGGGTAAGTTTTTTGCAAAATTAGACTTTCCAGCATTTAACACTATCGGAAAATGATCTTTTGTGAGCTCTCTTCATTGCTAGTTAAATCTATGATTTTCACGATATAAACACCACTACCAATAGTATTAATCCTCTTAATGTCAATTTTACTTCTGCCATTCCCTTTAAAATCCATCTCCTTAACTGTCTGGCTCATCAGGTTTACCAGCTTTATCTTATACTGGTGATTTGGAACAGAACTAAACTCCAACGTCAATAAATCAGAGGCGGGATTTGGATAGACGCTAAAAGAGGAGGTCTGTACGGCTGGTGAAATAGATATCTCTTTACTATAAATGGAATTGTTCCCTTTGTCTACAAGTCTCAACCGATAAAGACTTTTTTGCTGTTTCCAAAGAGAATCAACAAAATAGTAGGAATGCCTTGCATTATCGCCTATTGCTGCGACTGTTCCAACCCCAATAAAGCCATTTCCTTCGGTGTTTCTTTCTATAATAAACTTGCTGATATCCGGATTAGCCGGAACACTCCAGTTCAATACAGCATTTCTACCACTTGAATTTCCTGTAAAACTTTCCAGTTTCATCTGCAGGAAGTGATAGCAGCTACCGTTTAAGTTGTAATAATAAAGCCTATTAATACATCCATTATATACTTTTATGCTGCATATATAAATACCTGTGTCGGCAGGCAAAACAAAGGGCAGGTAAATACTATAGCTCGAGTCTATATATGTACTATCTGTACTGCCTAAATTAGTTTTATAATACCAAGCATACTGAGCATTATTAAGTGTATCTACACTCAGGGTAGAATTCAATTGGAAACAATTATATGTAGCAGTGATACCATTGCTTGACAACGGTAAAATACTGGCATCCTGGAGGCTTGCATTACCACATGCATCCAGGGCTCGTAAACGCACCAACGTATAGGCTGTTCCATTGTTAATATTAAACAAAGGGCTTGACTGTGGCCCAGCAATAATAGACGGAGATGAAGGTGTACTGCCAATAATTTCGTAGGTAAATGGTCCAATACCATTTGAAACATTGGCACCTACGCTAAAACCATTCTGATCGCACTGGTAAGCAGAAGAACGACTCAAGTTAGGGTACTGGTACTGATTAACTGTAATTGTATCATAATAAGATTTACCGCATACATCGTTTATGGTGTAGCGAACGATATAAGTAGCCGGTTCAAGATTATTGAAAGTAAAAACATTTGCTACCGCCGTACTTGGACTTATAGTTACAGATGTATTTCCTTTCTTAATGATTCTTACAGTTACACTGCCGGTATTTGCCTGCACAGTAGTTTCAATACTGCCTGATCCATTAACCCAGGTAGAGCTTGGGCATAAAGGAATTACCCTGGGCAATCTTTCAAAAATGCTTGCAGTAGCACTTGAAACGGCTGTATCAATAGAACCACAGAAATCCCTCACAATGATCCTGTATTTTTCACCGTTCATAGTTCCCGGTATGCTATCAATGTTGATGGGATTATAGTTGTAAGTGCTATCAAGCATTAAGGTGCTATCTGGATTATAAATTTTCACATTAACAGGCGTAGTTCCACCGTTTACGGTAATATTGAACTTAGCGAAGCCGTAAGAACAAGACTTGTAAGTCTTTACATTGAGGTTAATTGGATTAGGGTCAGCCTGAAAGCACCTAACTATCGTTGTATCAAAACATCCATCTTTTACTTTAATGCAATAACTGCCATAAGCCAAACTGGTAAAAACACCGGATGAATTGCAGGTAACTAAGGAATCATTTTGATCATAAAGACAATAAGAAGGATTAGTAAGGTGTTGCTGCCCTGTAATAGCTGCAGTAAAACTACCACAGGTTTTATTGGTTTGAGCAACATTAGCATCTACCAAAGGCCATGGTGCCTGCTCAGAAAAATGATAGGTAAGGGTGGTATCCGGGCAAATACTTTTAGCAGTGATATAATAATTCCCATACGGAAGACCACTAAAAATGCCAGTACTATCACAAGCTACCAGTACACTTGAATCTGTATACAAACAGTACTCCGGATTAATAAAACCTTGCCCTACTGCAGTGGCAGTAAAGCCGGAGCAGGTTTGATTTGACCTGTATACATTCAACACTCCATTGAATACCGGGCCACCAATTGTAAAACACCTGGTTAACGTAGTATCGTAACAGCCATCACGTACTACAAGACAGTAATAGCCATAGGCCAGGCTATCAAACACGCCAGTAGTATTGCACATCAGGGTATCTCCGTTTATATCAACGATACAAAAACTTGGATTAGTCAAACTATCGCCCCTTACTATAATTCCAAAATTGTTACAGGTATAGTAGCCAGGGGTAATAGTATTTGGAATATATGGAATAGGCCTATCAGGATTAAAACATCTTACAATGGTAGTATCCTTACAGCTATCTTTCACTTTAATGCAATAAGAAGCATAACTAAGGTTGTTAAAAATGCCTGAATAGTTACATGCCAATTCATTGTCTGAAGCATCAAACAGGCAATAACGAGGATTGGTTAAACCAACCTGGCCACTGATGGCAGCAGTAAAAGTATAGCAGGTTTTATTTGAAATCAACACATTGGTGCCGACACTTGCCGGTGTTGGCGATAAGGTAAAACATCTTACAATGGTGGTATCACTGCAGGAGTCGTATGCGTTGATGCAATAATTTCCGTAAGATAGATTAGTAAATGCGCCAGTAGTATTACATGAAATTTGTACTCCATTATTGTCTAATAGACAGAACGAAGGATTACTGAAATTTACAATATTGGTAAGAGAAACATTATACGTGTTACAGCTATTATTAGTAATACGTACATTATTTCCAACTGATGAGCGGAATGTTAGTGTAAGAGAAGCCTTTTTGATTTTGCCACAAGGGTCTTTCACTATTACCTCAAACGCATTTTCTCCGGCTAAGTAAAAAGAGAAGTTGGGGTTTGATGACATGATCGTATCGCCGGCACTTCTAACAATGCCATATTCAAAGCCGGGCATACCGGTTACGGTGCTGATATTCCCCTTATTATCACTAACCCTTATGTAACCTTTTGCGGAATCACAGGAGGTTTTCCAAAAAACAAAGGAATCTATCTGCCAGCGATAGTTATTAATAGTGACAAGCCTGGTTTGAATACCGCCACAGGAATCCGTAAGCCTGATGGTATAAATTCCTGCTTTCAAGTCTGTAAATGTACCTGTAGAATTTGTAGTACCAATTCCCATTGGCGAGGGTGCAATGATTGAAAATTGAAATGGCGCTAACCCGTTAGTAACAGTATTAAGCTGAATACTTCCATTATCCCCATCATCACAGGTTACGTCATTGCTTATTAAAGTAAATCGGGGATCATTATAAGTGCCAGGCACTACAATATTAGAAAGATTAACTGTGCAGTTCTTTGTTATATCCGTTACGGTTACCGTATAAGTACCAGCCGGCAATCCAGTGATAGAATCTGTTGAAGTAAAATTAGTGGTTATAGGCCCAGTTACTTTATAACTATAATCGCCTGAGCCACCGAAAGCGTCTATTTTTAGGGATCCTGTTGCAGCACAGCGTGACTCATAGCCAACAGCAGTAGCGCCAAATCCAGCACAGCTTTGAGCAATAACAAAAGACGTTAACGCAAGAAAGCAAACCAGCAAAAAGCTTGATATGTAGATTTTCTTCATGCGATAAGGTTTAGTTCTGAAATAATTTTCAATCATGCACACGTAATCTGATAAGTGTAGAGCAATGCTTCACCACCGTAAATGGTTAAAGTACCATAGGTGATTTTACTTTCTTAGCAGGTAAAAACGCAATCAGGAGTTTGGGTTACGAA
>CAZDHQ010000023.1:0-4096 GCA_964505135.1 uncultured Ferruginibacter sp. | reverse complement strand
TTCCCTTTGTAAAACAGGCTACCCTGATTTGGTTTTCATATTACGGTTACCGGATTAAAGTAAACTTTTTCTTTGGGAGTTCACTTTTCTACTTAAAACGACAAGCGGAAGTAAAAATTATACTTCCGCTTAAGTTTTTATCAATATGTGTAAATCTTTAAACCTTATATAACCAGCCATAAACATCCGCTTCATTGCCTGAGCGAATTGCATCCATCCTTTTCTTAACCGCTGGTGCTATCTTCCAGGTTTCCACATCTAATTTCACAGCGTAATCTTTATACCCTAATTCTTTAATTGGAGCGATAAAGGCTGCCGTACCTGTACCAAAAATTTCTTTTAAATCCCCTTTTTCATAAGCACTAATGATTTCATCGATACCCAAGGATCTTTCTTCTACAGTTAATCCTAATTCTTTGAGCAGAGTAATCACACTATCCCTTGTTACACCAGCTAATATGGTGCCTTCTTCAAGGCCCGGAGTAATGGCAGTATTTCCAATAATAAAAAATACATTCATGGTGCCGCACTCCTGTACATATTTGTGTTCAAATGCATCCATCCAAAGTACCTGGTCGTATCCTTTTTGTGCTGCCAGAGCAGACGGATGTAAAGCAGAAGCATAATTACCGGCAGCTTTTGCAAAACCAATACCACCCGCCGCAGCTCTCACATATTTTTCTTCCACGTATATACGCATAGGATTTGCATAATATGGGCCGGTTGGGCTTAGGATGATGAAGAACTTATAGGTACTACTTGGCCTTACGCCAATAGCCGCATCAGTAGCTATCATAAATGGCCTAATGTAAAGCGAATGATCTTCCATGTCAGGCACCCAGTTTTTCTCCAGTTCTATCAGCGATCGCATTCCTTCAATAAAAATTTCCTCAGGCACTTCAGGCATTTCCATTCTTAGTGCAGAATTATTGAACCGCTTATAATTTTCAAAAGGACGAAATACCTGGATATTACCTTTATTGTCTTTATATGCCTTGATACCTTCAAAAATGGCCTGGCCGTAATGAAACACAGCAAGGGCTGGATCAAACATCAATGGTTGGTAAGGCTTTATCTCCACATTTTTCCATTCACCATTCTCGTAGTCTGCCTCCAGCATATGATCTGTAAAGGTTTTGCCGAAAGGAATATTTTTTAAACTGATAGTTGCAAGCCTAGAATGTTGTGTCTTTGTAATCTTTATGTCCCTGATAGCTTCCATTTCTTAATTTTACGGCAAAGAAACAAAAATATCAGCGAGTAAAGAAAACCTGCATGAGTTTAAATGACATTGTTCTACCTGCAAAATCAGTAGTTGAGCTATATAAAAACGCCCTGGTAGAGGACAATTCTACTAAGCTACACAGTCCCTCCGTGAATGGATCCATCGCAGTTTTAGGCAAAAATTTAAACCGGGTAATTATAGTGGTTTCAAATAAAGAAGCTGCTTTTTTGCCTGATGATGAATTAAGTTTTCTGCTGGGTATCTTATCTGCCTGTAAGCTGAATATGGACGATGTGGGCATAGTAAACCTGGCAAAAAACAAAGGAATTTTCTATACGCAAATTATCAATGATTTAAAAGCTGAAAAGCTGCTGTTATTTGGAGTAAAGCCTGATGATTTGCAACTACCACTTTCATTTCCGCAGTACCAGTTACAGCGTTACAACGAACAACTTTACCTGGCTGCACCTGCATTATCCAGCCTGCAGAACAGCAAAGACGAAAAGCTGAAACTTTGGAATTGTCTTAAACAAATTTTCCTTTCTTAAACGCATGGAAGATACCATCATATTTGCCACCAATAATAAAAACAAGGTGGCAGAAGTAAAGAACATTTTAAAGGACCAATTTGAAGTATTGTCGCTACAGGAAGCCGGTATTACAGTTGACATACCTGAACCTTATGAAACCCTGGAAGAAAATGCTTCTACCAAATCATCTACTATTCATCGGCTGACAAATAAGAATTGTTTTAGTGAAGACACCGGTTTGTTTGTGGATGCGTTAAACGGAGAGCCGGGTGTAAAAAGTGCACGATACGCTGGTGATAATGCTAACAATGAAGACAATATTGCAAAGCTTTTATCAAAACTTGGAAATAGTACTGAAAGAAAAGCAAGGTTTAGAACAATTATTTCATTGATACTGGATGAAAAAGAATACCAGTTTGAAGGAGTATGTGAAGGCAGCATACAATATGAAAAAACCGGCAGCCAGGGCTTTGGCTATGACGCAGTTTTTGTACCGGATGGGGCCAATAAAAGTTTTGCAGAAATGAGCATGGAAGAAAAAGCCATGTATAGCCACAGAAAAAAAGCGATGAATAAATTAATTGCATTCCTCTCAGCAAGTAAGTAATATGGCAAGAATAAAAATAGAATTACCAAAAGAAAAACTTGCTGAACCAGCTATTCCCGTTCGCATTTCCGATATCAACTATGGCAACCATGTGGGCAATGATGCATTTGTTTCTATTATTCATGAAGCAAGATTGCAGTGGTTAAAACAACATGACTTTTCAGAATTGAACTTTGGTGGTGCCGGGTTAATCATGAGCGATATCACTGTTGAATTTAAAAACGAATCATTTTACGGAGATATCATTAAGGCGGAAGTATTTATCGGAGAAATTTCCAGGATCAGTTTTGAATTATACTATCGCCTTTCAACCATGCGAAATGACAAGGATATTTTATTAGCGCTTGCAAAAACAGGCATGGTTACTTATAATTATGAAACTAAAAAACCGGTATCAATACCGGATGCTGCAAAAGAAATTTTAGCAAAATCTATTTAAAGCTGGTTCCAGATACGCCAACTTTCTTCCGCCTGCAGAATCAGCATGTCGTAACCATTTTTAATCAATGAACCCCTCCCTTCTCCTAATTGGAGAAACTTTGTTTTTGCTGGCTTATATACCAGGTCGTATAAATAATTTTCAGGTGATAATAACTCATAAGGCAGCAGCGGGGCTTCGTTTTCTTTTGGCCACATCCCCACCGGTGTGCAGTTGATAATAATGGGATATTCTTTTATAACATGGGCATCAACAGCATCATAACTAACGTGACCAGGTTGATCTTTTGTGTTTCTTGTAACAATGAGGTATTCAATATTTAACTGCCGCAAAACATACTGCACCGCCTTGGACGCTCCGCCGGTACCTAATACCAAGGCTTTTTTATGCTGCGGCTGTAATTGTTCTTCAAAAGAAATTTTAAATCCGGCAATATCAGTATTGTAAGCAGTTAACTTTCCATTTTCAATCTTAATGCTGTTTGCTGCACCGATCTCTTTTACTTCGTCTGATAACACATCCACATATTGCAGCACCTGTTCTTTATAAGGTATGGTTACACATAAGGCCTTTAGATCAGGATTATTTTGCAGCAGTGCCGGTAATTCATTAATGGAAGGAATTGGGAAGGCTTCAAAACTGCAATCAGTAAGCCCTTCCCTGGCAAACTTTTCCGTAAAATATTGTTTGGAAAAAGAGTGCCCGAGCGGATAACCTATCAAGCCGTACAATTTCATTACTTAACGGTTTCCTTTTTATCCAGGTATAAGTTAAAGGTATCACCACGCAGGCCAATACGCATGGTTTCCAGTGCAATGATCTCTGAGGGCGCAATATTACCAAGGTTCACATTGCATCCTATTAATTCAAGAAAATATAATTGCTGTGCCTTCTGTGGCGCTTCCCATAATATTTTTTCTTCCGGAATCTGTGTTAAGATTTCCTGCACCAATCCTTCTCTCACTTCACCAGAGCCACGATAAATACCAACATTACCTGCTTCCCTTGCTTCCGCAATCACATAAGTAGATCCAGCTTCAATTTCAGCTTTCATTAACTCAATCCATTTATAAGGTGGGATGATATGTGCTGCATCCTTGCTTCCTACTTCACTGAGCACCACACCATGTTTGGTAAGTTTCTCGATATAACCGCATTTTTCAGCATGAGGAATTGAAATGGAGCCGTCACTTACTTCCATATAAGTGATCCCATATTCTTTGCAGGTATTGATGTAATCTTCAAATTGATTCCTGATTAAAAAAGCTTCAAACAGGGTACCGCCAAAATAAACA
>CAZDHQ010000022.1:8501-15256 GCA_964505135.1 uncultured Ferruginibacter sp. | reverse complement strand
ATTTTACGCCGCTATTAGCACCCGGTGTAAGTTTAAACTGAAAGGACAAATCAAATGCTTTGAATTGTTTTTCTGTAATGATATCTCCACCGTTGGCAGCTTCTTTACCTTGTGAGGAAAGCACTTCCATGGTACCATTGTCTACCACCCAGCCTTTTGCCGGAAACTGGTCTCCCTTAGCGCTGATCCATCCTTTGGATGAATGCCCATCAAACAACAATTGCCAGCCACTATTCCTTTCATAGGGCGTCAAGTCATTGGGCTTCGTATTTAACACATATACGCCGGCCGGAAATGGAGTAGGTTGTATGCCGGTAGTTTTAATACGAATATTTTTAAAGAAAACTTTTTTACCCACTGCATTGGCATCGCCTGCAGCATGTGCCTGCAAAGCAATAAAGCCTTTTCGGTCAACCGTGTCTACTACATAGGCACAAGGCACATCGTTAATCCAGGTTTTCATTTCATCACCTATGCATTCTACTTTAATGTGATTGTATTCACCGGGTTTAAATGCAGATTTAGCTTCAGCATGTAATTCCATTGGATACAGCCAGTCTCTTCTGCCTTCATCATATACACCGCCGCTCCACTGCCTTGATGAAGGATCTACTTCTACCTGGCGGCCATATACTTTATTACCATGATTGTGACTTCTTGTTTGTACACCAGAATTACCTGAAGGGCTTTCTACCATTACATCCAGTTCCAACACAAAATCACCATACTCTTTTTCTGACACCAAAAATGTGTTCATAGAATCTGATACAGCCGTTCCCGTTAGTATGCCATTTTCGTTGGCGAAGCTGGCTTTACCGCCCATCTTTTTCCAGCCTTGTAAAGTGTTTCCCTTGATCAAATTTGTCCAGCCTTTACCAGCCTGTGCAGAAATAGAATTTGTATTAACAGCAGATGCAAACAGCAAAATAGCAAGCGTTCGTAGCGAAGAAGTTTTCATTATCAATTATCCTTTTTAGAAAGTAGAAAATTAAGCATAAAAAATTGGTAGCGCTGCATTTATTATTTAAAAGTTTTTTTGAATCTCTTCATAAAGTATTTGCATAAAGTTATTCGTTTATGCAACCGCAGTATTTTAAAAATGCGCCATTAGTATATACTTTTTTAACAATGTCATTTTAGATTATCATAGAAAACAATTTTAAATAAAAGAGAATCTGTTGTACCTCCGGCACTTCATTAAACCATTTCTTTACATTTACCAACCTTTTGCCTCTACGAGGCTGAAAGCAGCATCATTAAACTATTGAAAGCTCAGTTTTGCCTTCATACATCAATAATTAAAATGCCTGAGATCAATAACTGTGTTAATAAATGTTACTGCACTAAAGCGCCTCATCCACTAAGTACAGGATAGATTCATAATTCTCCTTCACCGCATCAGACAAAGCCATTTCACATGTTTTGGTAGAGGAATAATAGCCATCATATTTTTTTTGAGCAACTTCATTTGCTTCATGATGGGTTGCAGATGCTGTTAGCTCAGGAAACAAAAACCCACGGTCACCGGCCATACCACAGCAACCAGCATTGGCTGGTACGGTTACCTCATTTGCAAAATGCTTTGCAATGGCTGTAAACTTATGGGTGGTTTTCATTTTTTCCAAAGAACAAACTGGATGCAATACAATGTTGGCCTTTCTATTTTTTGCAGCAACAACAGGCATCACCATTGCATATAAAAAATCCACGCTGTCCATGATCACCAGTTGATCAAACTTTATCTTGTTTTCATCAGATAATATTGGTCTTAGATGATGTAGAGTATAAGCACAGGAACTTACATCAATCACCACAGGAATCTTTGCTGCACCCGTACTTTCCCAAAGCTGTTCTATGATTTTATTGGCAGTAAATGCATAGGCGTCTTTATATCCCTTTGATGAAAATATTTGGCTGCAGCAAGAACCAGCAACATCTTTTAAAACAGCTACTTCAATACCTGCTTTATTGCACACACTCAAAAATGTTTCAATGATATTTTTCTCTTTGCCTTCATAAGTACCCATGGCTCTTGAGATGCAGGAAGGAAAATATACAATCGAAGCTTTGGTAGTCTTTGTGTTTTTTAATGCAGCAAGATTAGGCGCCTGGTTCAGTTGCTGCGACCATAATGGCATTGCAGGAATTATTTTTTTAATACCCGCAGTTAATTTGGTCATGGCAGTTTTACCAAAGATATTATTCACTAACGCACCAGATTTTATTCCGAATCGAACCAACTGTTCTACTGTTTTAAAATGCTTTGCTACCCATAAAGCTCTTTTATTTGCAGCAGTACTGTGGTTTTCTTTACGAAGTCGTTTTACCAAATCACCTGTGTTGATATCCACCGGGCAGGCGGTTGCACAGAGGCCATCCACCGCACAGGTATCCAGCACATCATATTGGTATTGATCTAACAGCAATGTATATTTATCAACTTCTTTATTTTGCTGCAATTTTTTTAATTCTCTTCTTACCACAATTCTTCGCCTGGGCGTTGTAGTTAGATCACGGCTGGGGCAGCGATGTTCACAATAGCCGCATTCAATACAACGGTCTACTTCTTCTTCTACAGACGGCAGCTCTTTCAAGTTTTTTATGTGTGCCTGCTTGTCTTCATTAATAATTACACCAGGATTCAGTAATCCTTTTGGATCAACGGCCTGTTTTAATTGCTTCATTATTTCATACGCATCACCACCCCACTCTGTTTCTACAAAAGAAGCCATGTTCCTGCCCGTGCCATGCTCTGCTTTTAACGCACCTTCATATTTGCCCGTTACCAATGCTACTACATCCTGGATAAATGAATCGTAGCGTTTTATTTCTTCATCTGTGTTGAAAGATTGTGTAACCACAAAATGAAGATTGCCATCTTTTGCATGACCAAAAATGATGGCGTTGTGATAATCATATTTTTTGAATAATACCTGCAGATCAATGATGGCATCACCTAACTGTGCAACAGGGAATGCCACATCTTCCAATATCACCGTGGTGCCGCTTGCTCTTACTGCACCCACCGCAGGAAACAATCCTTTACGCACATGCCAGAGAAAGGCCATTTCTACAGGATCACTGGTAAACACCGGTGCATTGATCAACGCAAACTGGTGCACATTGCTTAAAAAATAATCCAATCTTGATTGCAAGGCTGCTGAATCATTTTCCTGGAATTCGATCAACAAAGCGGCAGCAGTCTCCGGCAAAGTCTTTACGATAGCCGGCATGCCTGCTAAATTTTCCACCGCATGTAAAGAAGCCCTGTCCATTAATTCCACCATCATGGCACCTGCTTCCGTTAATGGAACAATTGCTTTGCAGGCATCGTAGATGGTAGGAAAATATAAAAGTGCGGTGGATTTAAATTGGTAATCGGGAACGGTATTCAATACAGCTTCCGATATAAATGCCAAAGTGCCTTCTCCTCCAATTAATAAGTGCGCCAGTATATCCAGCGGGTGATTAAAATCTATCAATGCATTGAGTGAATAACCTACTGTATTTTTTGTCTGGTATTTTTTTCTAATCTTCTCAAATAAAACTGGATTGGATGCTACTTCCAATTTCAATCGCTGTAATGTTTTAAAGAGATCATTACACTCTTCTTCAAATCTTCTATAATCATCCTTATTTTCTGTGCTGAAAACTTTTCCATCCGGGAGGATAAAGCGGATGTATTTGGTTGTATGATAGGAGTTCAATGAAACTCCACAACACATGCCACTGGCGTTATTGGACAAAATGCCTCCCATCATCGCAGCGCTGATGCTGCTTGGATCAGGACCAATTTTACGATTGTACTTTTTTAAGTAAGTGTTTACCATAGCACCCGTAATACCCGGTTGCACTCGTACCAATTCACCATTTGCCTCAATGGAGATCTTATTCCAAAACTGGCTCAGGTCAACTAAAATACCATCCGTAACAGATTGACCAGACAGACTGGTACCGCCGGTTCTAAAAACTAACGGTAGCGCATACTCGTGGCTAAAGCGAAACAGTTCAATGATTTCCCTTTCTGTTGTTGGCTGCACCACGGCCTTTGGAACCAGGTAATAAAACCCGGCGTCACTGGCAAAAGAGATGAGATCAATGTATTTTGCCCTTATTCTTTCTTTAGGTATGATGGTTTCAAGCGACTGTGCAATGTTCATAATATCAGCGATGCGTCAAGTTAATAAAAGTATCAACTCGCCCTCACTAATAATTTTGATAATTGCTCAATTAAGTTCAATTATTTAACATCTGTAACCATTGGTTAAAATAACTGCCTGCATCAATTGCGCCTGGTCATCCTGGAATATGATGTTCATCATTGTGATCGCTATCTAAAAAATCCGTTCATAACTTGCATTTGTTTATTGCTCTTGTCAGCACGGTTAAAAGCTTGCATTATGAAAAAGCTAGTGTTCATTTCATTATTGCTGCCCTTATTCGCCGCAGCACAATCGCCTGCTGTAAAGCAGGTGCAGTTAAAAAATTTCTTCCTGCAGTCTTCTGAGATTGTGCACAATGCCGGTTCAGATTTATCTGTTGCCAACTACAGTGGAAAAGAATATTGGTATCCAGTAAAAGTGCCATCAACAGTGTTAACAGGCCTGGTTGCAAACAAGGTTTATCCCAATCCTTATGATGGTTTGAACAATATGTTTATACCGGATGCTTCAGACACATTCAACCAAAAATATGACCTGGCGAAATATTCTCATATACCGGGTGTAGCCAATCCATGGAAGAAAGGGTATTGGTACAGAACCAGCTTTACTATTCCGCAAACAGATAAAGGAAAATTATTTCAGCTAATTTTTAAAGGCATTAACTACAGGGCTGATGTTTGGTTAAACGGTGTTCAGTTAGCAGATTCATCATTGATGGTGGGCATGTTTGCTGAATTTAGTTTGGATGCAAGCAAGGCCATTAAAGCAGGTGAAGAAAATTATTTGGCGATAAAAATCTACCCATTGGATTATCCCGGCGAGCCTGATCATCCGCAAACAGAAGCACTCGGTGATTTCTACTTGAATGGCGGCCCTACAGGTGATATTGGTAAAAATGTAACCATGCTTTGTTCTGTAGGCTGGGATTGGATGCCTGAAATAAGAGACCGAAACATGGGCATCTGGCAGCCAGTTTATTTACGCACCACCGGAAAGATTGTAATTAATACTCCGAGAGTTGCTACATCATTTCTTTCAGAAACGGATACAACCAAAGCAAAGCTGGATATACAGGTTGGCGTAAAAAACTTTAGTGATAAAAAAGAGAATGGAAAACTATCCATTACAATTTCGCCTGAAACTTTCCAGGGCACAGCATTTGCCATCAGTAATAATTTTACGCTGGATGCAAATGAAAAAAAGGAGCTGCAATTTTCTGAAGCTACATTTAAACAGTTACTCATTCAGCAGCCACGTATCTGGTGGCCGCATGGTTACGGAAAAGCAGACCTGTATAGGATTAGATTACAGGTAACACAAGGAAATGTTGTTTCAGATGATACCAGTTTTGTATTTGGTATAAGAACAGTTGGGTCCAAATACAGCACGGTAAATAAATGGAGCAAGAGAGATTTCTATGTAAATGGAAAGCGCATTCACCTGGTAGGAGGTGCATGGGTGCCTGATATGATGCTGCAGGAAGATTCTTTACGCTTTGCACAGGAGTTATTATTATGCAAAAATGCCAACACCAACTTAGTAAGAATCTGGGGCGGTGGTGTAGCGCCTCCGGATGCATTCTTTGATGCAGCCGATCGTTTAGGTTTATTGGTTTGGGAAGATTTCTGGATCACGGGTGATACACATGGTGAATTTAAAGGTTCACCTGATTATCCTTACCAGGGTCATGTGTATGTAAACAATGTGATCAGCACTATCTATCGCCTGCGCAACCATCCGTCACTGTTAGTATGGACAGGTGGCAACGAAGGACATGCCCGTAAAGAACTGTATGATGCTATGAGAGATAATGTTGCAGCGCTGGACGGCACCAGGCCTTTCATTCCATGTTCATCCGGGTTTGCTCATTTACCTGAAGGATGGAATATGTCCTGGCCGGATAACGAACCCGGTGGTGTGTACAGCGGCGGTTCTTATAAATGGGAAGATCCAAAATATTATTTCAATAAAATTAATGAAGGGAAAGACTGGCTCTTTAAAGATGAAACAGGCATTCCTTCACAAGTGCCTTTTGAGTCCTTATCAAAAAATATTGTGAACCTGAATCATGATCCGGCATTGCACTATCCTTTCAACAATTCATGGGGTTATCATGATGCATGTTCCGGTAATGGGCATTATGAATTGTATTTCCAGGAAATGGTAAAACGATTAGGAGAACCTACCGACCTTAAAGATTTTTCTGACAAGATGCAAATATTGAATGCAGATGGCTACCGTGGCATCTTTGAAGCATCTGCACATAAACTCAATGACAATGGCGGTGTGTTACTATGGAAATTGAATCCTGCTTTCCCAAGTGTGATCTGGCAAATATTTGATTATTACCTGGCACCCAATGCCGGTTACTTCTTTATGCAAAGCGCCAATGAACCACTGCATGTACAGTTCAATATTGATGATTCATCTGTTGCGGTGATCAATCGTATTTTTCATGCACAAAAAGACTTAATAGTGGATGCTTCAGTTTTTACGCTGGATGGGAAAAAGTTATTCTCAAAATCACAAGCAGTGAACATGGGTGAAAAAAAAAAAAAAAAATTGTTCTCTCTTTCAAATGTACTGGCTGAT
>CAZDHQ010000022.1:0-8491 GCA_964505135.1 uncultured Ferruginibacter sp. | reverse complement strand
AAAAAGGAATTGTATTTGTGGATTTAAATGTGAAAGACAAACAGCAAAAAATAATCTCACACAATGTGTACTGGCTGCAAAAAGACAATGATTTAAAAGCGTTGAAAAATATCCAACCAGCAAAACTAGATGTGAAGCTGCTTGGTAAAAAATCAAATAAAGCAACTACAGAATGGACATTTCAATTCAGCAATAAAACAAATGAAGTAGCATTTTTTGTGCATCCAAAAATTACGGCGGGCAATGATGAACTGTTTCCTGCGCTGTGGTCTGGTAGTTATTTTACGTTATTCCCTGGTGAGGCAATTACTGTATCAGTAAATTATGATAATGCTGATATTAAAGGGAAGGAATTGGAACTGCAGTTGAGTGGATGGAACAGGAATGAGCGAATAATGAATTTGAAATAAAAAATTACACCCCAGTAAAAGGGAACAAGATTAATACTTGTTCTCTTTTTTTATTGTCTTGAATGAACTGATATTTAAAATGATTCTAGCAATTTGTACTTTTCTACTTTGAGCCTCCTGAACAAGCTCAGCAATAAGTCGTAAAATATTAATCTCCGAATATTTTAGAAAATCAATGCTGCCTATGAAAAGCATTGGTAAGTTTTATTACTTTATTTTACATGATATTGTCGGGCATCTGCTTTTACATATAAAAGCACGGGCAAGTGTTTTAAACATATCGCCAAGCCAACATCACAAACCAGTTTAACATGCAACTATTATTCACCAAAAAATTTAAAGCCAGTTTTCCATGAAGCCCATTTATTGTTATTTATCAATGTGCCTGCTGTTACTCATCTCTTGCAATAATCCACCAAATTTTTTTGAAGATGCAGTAGCGGCCTGGTCTTTTACTGACCTCAATGACCAGGCTGGCTTAAACAGCCAGTTGACGAAAGAAGGTTCAGTGCAATTAGCTAACATTACCAATGATGAAAAGGCACAAGGAAACGGGAGCGATGGAAAAGCTATATATCTTAATGGAACATCCTGGCTGAATGCAAAACAGGGAGTAAATGAAGAACTTAATATCACGGGGAAAGGATTCACCCTTTTTGTAAGGATGAAGCCAGACACCATAAAGGAGTACAATCCTTTAATCAACAAAGCCGGTAATGATCAAACCATTGCTTACAGTATAGCATTGCATAAAGACGAAGAGGGTATATTCATTGAAGCGATGCTTGGCAGTGATGACATTGGCGGTGCACATCTTTTAAAATATAAATTACCCAAAGAACAATGGCTTCAGTGGCACGACATCTTGTTTCGCTTCAATGGTAAAATTTCGGAACTCTATATAGACGGCATTTTAAGAGACAATGAAATTACTGAAGGCGAGACAAGGGATTGGAACCATAGCCCGGTGTTGATAGGCGCACAGTTTAAACAACCTTATCTAAATGATAATACTGCAAAAGACAGCCTTGAATCTACATTCAAAGGATGGATTGATTGCATCGCTATTTGGAATAAGTATTTGGCAGATGAAAGAGCGGCTGCTTTATCAGGTGTAGCGAACCTGCAAAAAGATGGTTTGCCACAGTATTACAATGAAAAATACCGGCCGCAATTCCACTTTACAGCAAAGAAGAACTGGTTAAACGATCCCAACGGCCTGGTGTATTACAATGGCACTTATCATTTGTTTTTTCAGTACATGCCTCCTCACAGGTTTGGGGCATATAAAGACTGGGGACATGCCACCAGCACCGACCTTGTGCATTGGGAACAGATCCCCCAACATATAACGCCTCACAAAGTGTGGGGTGGATGTTGGTCTGGATCAGCAGTGGTAGATGCAAATAATTCATCAGGGTTTCAAAATGGTAAAGAAAAACCCATTGTTGCGTTTATCACAAATGGTGGTAACCCGGGTGATGGTGTTGGCCCTGAGTGCACACAATGCATAGCCTATAGTACCGATGGAGGAATGACCTTTACCTATTATGATCAAAATCCGGTGATCAAAAATATCAACCGTTCTAACCGGGATCCAAAAGTGGCCTGGGATAAAGTAAGTAAGAAATGGATCATGTCGTTGTACATGGATAAAGACAATGATTTTGGTTTGTTTTCATCAACCGACTTAAAGCAGTGGGAGTATTTATCAACCGTTTCGCTAAAAGGAGTGGCAGAATGCCCCGGCTTTCAGCCATTGCCAGTAGATGGCGATACTACGAAGATGAAATGGTTGCTTTCTGGAGCCAACGGCAACTATGTTGTTGGATCATTTGATGGCAAAAACTTTAAGGCTGAAACAGGCGTGCAAATAGCGGACTACGGTAAAAACTTTTATGCCGGTCAAATATGGAGCAATGCACCCGAAGGCAGAGCCATACACATCGCATGGATGCCCACGAGACCCTACCCCGGAATGCCCTTTGAACAGCAAATGAATTTTCCTACAGAAATAAAATTGAAAACAACGCCAACGGGTATACGCATGTTTAGAATGCCAGTGCAGGAAATCAGCAAACTGTATGACAAAGAAATAAAATGGCAGCAACTATTGAACAAGCAGTCAGAAAATCCGCTGAAAGAACTAAACTCGGATGTATATGATATGAACCTTGAAGTTGATGTAAAAAAAGCGGCTTCCTTTGATATTTCCATCAGGGGAGCCACTATCCATTACGATGCCGGGAAGAAAATGATTTATTGCGGTGGAAAATGGGTGCCGAATATTTTTGTGCCAGATGACTGGCGCAGTTCTACAGGTGGTGAAATCACAGATCGAAATACGATGGGCCAGGCGTCTCTTGCTCCTGAAGATGGAAAGATTCAATTGCGGATATTGATAGACAGAACTACTATTGAAACATTTGGTAACAACGGACAGGTGGTGCTAACGTCCTGTTTCATGCCAGATGATGCCATGACTTACGGTTTACATTCAGATGGTGAAATAAATGTTACTGCGGAAATACACACATTAAAATCTGCATGGGAAAATAAAAAGCCCCAATAGCGTACTCGGTTTAATTTAAAAAATATCATCTACTATAAAATACTGGAAATGAAAATATCAATTTTGATTTTGTTGTTCATGTTGTTTAATGTGATTACCAATGCTCAACATACACAAGAACCTGCCCTTACCAGTGCTACAATGGAATTGCTAAGTCCCTATTTTTCATTCAAAGGAAAAGCCACTTCTCAAAGCACTCTCGATAAAAATAAACCCGATGGTATTTTCTATGCCGGTAAAAGAGAAGATGGCTTCACCATCAAAATGTTGGTAAACCTGCAGAACATAATGAAGGAACAATCGATTTTGGAAATACCAGGCATTGTATCGGTGAAGCTAAAACAGGAAGATCCTGCCGTACGAACCAGGCAAAATTATCCTGCATCTTCGATGAGTGATGGAACTGTTCCTGTTCTGGAAGCAGCTGTTACACTCACCTCACCCATGGAAAAAGTATTCAGTCGTGATATGACTATTGGGTTTCCTATTGCAGCGCTAAAGAATCCATGGGGTGATCATGAAATCATTTTAAGTTTTACCGGAGTACGATGGACCATGTATGTAGATGGCCAGGTGATGGACAATGATTTTGCAATAGGATATCCAAACTTTGGAGAAGACAATTCATGGCAACTTAATTCCAACTTTGTAAGCCAGGCAAGCATATCTTTTCCGGCAATGATTGCAGAAAGAGATACCACAAAGAAAAGCGTACTTAAACCGGCGGTACAATATTGGATGCCAAGTGGGCACAATGCGTGGGTGGGTGATGTTGCCACGCTTTACTACCAGGGCCGCTACCATGTATTTTATCTATTCGACAGAAGGCATCATGCCAGCAAGTTTGGTGTTGGCGGGCATTACTTTGAGCATTTCTCCACCTCGGATTTTAAAACATGGACAGAACATGAAGCTGCGGTACCTATAGAAGAGCAATGGGAAACAATTGGCACCGGATCTCCTTTTGTATATAACAATAAACTCAATATCGCTTACGGTCTCCATACCTCACGTATTTACCCGGATGAAAAAACGATGACTTTTCAGCAAAAAGCCTATTACGAAAAGTATGGTAAAACCGGTGGCTTTACTTTCGATCTCACTAAGGGCTACCCTTCAGGGGCAAGTTATTCGTTTAGTCAAAATGGAGTGGATCACTTTAAAAAATCAAAAATATTGTTTCATTATTGTGAGAACCCAAGCGTGTATATTGATCCGGAAGGCAAATTAAAAATGATTGCCAATTTCAGGGCAAAAGGAATGTGGACTTCGGAAACACTTGACAGTAATTGGCATAGTACCAGCGCTGATTTTCCACCAGGCGGTGATTGTACTTTTTATTTTCGCTGGGGCAAATTCGATTATATCATCGGCGGCTTTGTAAACCTGTGGCGTAAGCCCATGAATGCAGGTGACGAAGGCTGGGTTGATATGGTAAAAGAAGGACTTGATTTTTATAACGGTATCAATGTGCCTGCCATTACACAAATAAATAATGGTCGCTTTTTAATGGCTGGCTGGTTCCCGATCCGTAATGGATGGGGTGGCCCGTTTGTGGTGCATGAGTTGATCCAATATCCAGACGGACGAATACGTACCAAATGGATGAAAGAATTGATACCAGCCACCAGCGATACAGTAATGCTGGCTAAGAAAATAGAAAAAGCAGTATCCTTCTCCGTTACAGACAGTTCTTATATCCTGAGTTTTGATGTATATCCTGCAAAAAAGAAAACAGGGAAGCTGGCTGTTTCGTTTTTAGGTTCCAATAATTATGAATATGAAAAAGCCTGCGAATTGCAGCTTGACACAAAAGCGTTGACTGCCCAGTACAGTGCTGCAGTAAAAGATACCTTTGCTGCACCGGAGCTATCGCTTAGACAGGAAGGATCGCCACAAAGTGTAGGAAATTATTCCATTGAGCATATAACCGGGGTAAATAAACCATTTTCTGTTAGAATACTTGTAAAGAATAATGCAAAATTGGGTGGCTCAATTTTAGATACTGAAATAGCTGGTGAAAACACGCTGATCTCCTACCGTCCCGATCTTCTTATAAAAAATATATCATTTAAACTTTCGGATATGGATATACGCAATATCAGGATTATGAAAACAAGAAATGATTAATGCCGGTGTTAATTTGATAGCTTCATGTTGAAAATAAAACAGCGAAAAGGAAAATTCACTTTTCTTTGGTGCTATTGTACCTGCAGAAATAAAACTTATTCATTCAGATTTTCTCGAGCTTAGGTTGATGGGAAGTTCTACTCTTCAACAGGATCACTTCAGTCAGGCAGTAAGGGTGCAATTATTGAATAAAATATAAACAACAGAGCTGGTTAACTTTTGAAAATAGCAGTTGTGGTGCACTAATTATGCACCAACTTACCCATTCGATTTTTACGAAAATGCTGCCTGGCCATCAACATGTATTGAATCCTTTGCCAAGTATCTGTGCCATAAAAAATATTGCGCCAAAGGGTGGCCTCTACTATTTTTACGAGCGACTTGATAAAAGCAATATTGCTGTTCTTGTACTTTTGTTGCAGGTAAAGCAAATTCCGGTACATGTAATAACACCTGACCGGTGGATGAATTCGCTTCAATTTCTTTATTAAAAAGAGTGTTTTTATGGATGACCTTTTTTCCAGTTTTCCAATTGAATGTGATAAGTGGATATGTGGGAATTTGATCATTTTATAGCCATGCTGTAAAACCCTGATTGAATAATCATGATCCACACTGTCTATGAACAGGTTTTCATCAAAAGCCCCGATTTGGGTAAATAAAGAAAGATTCAATAACGTGCCTGACGTGATTAATTGATCCGTTATCAAAGGTTCAGCTTTAGCAGGGATTTTTTCAGGATCATCGTCATTTACTCCCAACATAGCCACACCATCATATTGACCATAAGCCTCCACAGATTTTATATATTCATCAAAACGATTGCCTTCAAATTTTGAATCCTGGTCCATCATGAGCAACCAATCATAACCTTCGGCTATTGCCATTCGGGCAGCCTTGTTGAGCACTTTGGCAATACCTTCATTCTCACCAGAATGAAAATATGCTAAAGCAGGATACTGGTCGAATTGCCTCTTTAAGAAACTTGCCTTTTCTGTATTGTCGAAGACATAGGTCTTACCAGTTTTTGGCAAATAACTTCCAATATTTTCCAGCGTACTCTTATCGGGATGATAGAGTGTAACAACAGATGCTATTTTCACAACGGATCATTTGATTAAAAAATGGATACATCTTACTGGAGAAAGAGATACCGGGTAAACGAATTCAGTTGCCTGGGTTAAAAAAGATAATCAAATTCTATGCTCAATTTGTAGTCCCTACAGGAATCGAACCTGTACCTTCAGAATCGGAATCTGAAATTCTATCCATTAAACTAAAGGACCCAATATTTCAAATAGTTATGCTTCAAAGATAATCCTGTTAAAAGAATTGCTAAAATCAATTTGGCTATTTTCCAAAGCCTGCAATATTGCTTCCAAAAATCTTCACTGCGATAGCAATCAAAATGACACCAAAAAATTTCCTTATCACCACCATTCCATTTGGCCCCAGCCCTTTTTCAATCCACTTCAATGATTTTAATACTATATAAATCACAATACAGTTAATCAATATAGCGATCAAAATATTTACATCTGCATAGTTGGCCTTTAAACTCATGATGGTGGTAAGTGTACCACTTCCTGCAATTAACGGAAATGCAATAGGCACCACACTTCCGCTCTTCGGGTTATTATCAGATTTAAAAAACTCATGCCCTAATACCATTTCCAATCCCACGATAAAAATTACAATACTACCAGCCACAGCAAAAGAATGAATATCCAAACCCATCAGTCCTAAAAACTGCCTGCCCAGGAATAAAAATAAAATCATCAACCCCCCGGAAGCCAAAGTTGCCTGTGTAGAACGAATGGTGCCGCCCATTTTTAAACGCAGCGATGCCAATACCGGGACAGAACCAATCATATCAATCACCGCAAACAGGGTAAAGGTTACCGTTAGTATTTCTTTTAGCGAAAGATCCTGGAAATGCATTGGTTTAATTTTGGCAAAGATATAGTTTCAATACCAACCCTCTTGTGTTAGTAGCCGCTGGGTTTATGAGTTTCTTTTTCGTGTGGTATGTTTGATAGCACTTCATGCTGCCAGCCGCCATCCACCGGATTTAATTTGATAACACAACCATAATGCAGGGAGAAAGTTTTAAAAGATGTTTCCAGGTTGATTTTGTTTACGTGGGCCAGTATACTGCGGATCACACCACCATGAGCAACAATAGCAGCGGGTAAATCATTTTGTGTGCATTTTTCAAAAACAGCAGCACAGCGGTTGTACAGATCAGTGTAACTTTCGCCGCCGGGGATACGCACATTGATAAAATCTCCCATCCACATGTCTAGTTGATCTTTCTTAATATCATCCCATTTTTTTAATTCCCAATCACCGCAGTTGATTTCCATCAAATGATCATGAAAAAAAATTTCATTTGCAGGGAACAAATGTTCAGCCAGCATTTTGCATCGCTGCAATGGGCTACAGTAAACAGCTTTTATTTCCTGTGGTAAATATTGACGAATGATAGCTGCTTCATTCAAAAAGCTGGCAGTCACGCCAATATCGGCCTGCCCATAGCAAACACCACGGGGCACATCAGGTTCTGTATGTCTTACTAAATAAATGTTCATGCTGGTACAACGTTTAAAACCATGCCTGGTTTGGTCAATGACCAAACTGTAGGCTGATACCTGCGGTTAATGTTTGCGGTGCAGAAGGATTGTAATACCTGTTGCCTGCAGCATTTAGATCGTTACCTAAACTGTATGGACTATTCAATGATTTGTTGTAAGCAGCCCAAATCTCTGCAATAGTGTTTTTGCCAATATTGGTTTTATATCCTGCTCTTACAAAAATCAATTGATAAGAACTAGCTTCAAAAGTATTGGCATCGTTCAGTGGAATACTTGCGGTATAGCTATACGTGCTATTTAAATAAATCCCATTTTTTAAACTAAGATCAATACCGCCATTGTACACAGCTGATGGAGTGCCGGTTAATTTATTACCACTGTAATCATTGGTATTCTGTATGTAATTTTTAAAGCGAGCATGGATATTGCTATAACTGCTCCAGATTTTTAACTCCTCTAAAAAGCGATTGGATTTCCTGATGGGATAATAATTTAACAAAGCTTCAAACCCACGTTGACTGGTGTTTCCGGCGTTTACAAAATAGTCTGAACCGGCAGCATCTCTCCTGGTAACAATGGTATTCTTTAACTGCAATTGATAATAAGCAGTTTCAACGTAGAGCTTGTTTGGCAAAACTGTAGCTCTAACACCTGCTTCATAGTTAGTTGCTTTTTCAGCCTGTAATTGCTCGTTAAAAACACCAGTTGATGGAACAATTTCATCAATCGTAGGCGGAGAAAAACCTTTACTAACAGTGGCGTATAGGTTAATTGCATAGCTTATT
>CAZDHQ010000021.1:9244-15410 GCA_964505135.1 uncultured Ferruginibacter sp. | reverse complement strand
TATTATCATGAAAAAAATATTCATCGCTCTTGCGTTACTCACGGTAACACAGGCTAAAGCACAACTAATCAAATCTGACGATTATTTCAGGGAGGATAACCAGCGCTTTATGCAAACAGTAGATCAGCCCATTGCCAGGAGAAATGATGTAACCGCTTCTGTATTCTTTGGCACTACAAAATGCAGCAATCGTATTGACACACTGGTGTCTATTCATTTTGCTATTAAGGTTAAAAAAGCCACCACCATTGAAGAAGGCAGCACCATTGTATTAAATTTTGAAGACGGCACTTCCATCACTGTAAAAGATCAGCAGCATGCACGTACCATTCCTGCAGATTATGTACTTACACCCAACTGCTATCTTGATATGGCTACCTGGAAAAAAATCATGAACGTGGATATCACAGATGTGGTGATAAAAGGTGCTGAACCAAAATTGCATATACGCATTGCAGAAAACTATCACGCTGTAATACCACGTATGATGAAGTTACTGTATGATAGAGGCAGAGCGCCTTACAACGAAACACTCTGACCACAGCAATAAAAAGAAAGGGAATCAAATGATTCCCTTTTCTGTTTTTAATCCTGAAATTTCTTTTAAGCAGGCACACAATTATTTACCCATCTTGCATAAGAGTCTGCGGTTTCATACAGTTTTAATTCACACAGGTGAACATCTTCGGGCAGCTTACTTGCAATACTGCGTTCAATATAGATGAGCAGGTTCTCTACGCTGGGTTCTACATCCCAGGCAACGAGGTTTTCGTTGTTCGTTATTTCCGGGTGCTCGGATACATAACTTTTAGACACTACCAGTTTATGATCAAAAATACTGGTAACATGTTCATTGATTAGGTTTTTAATTTCTTTGAAGTCAACAATAAAACCTGGTGCAGGTAAAAAGTAATTGTTCCTGTTGGTGAGCCCTACCGTTACATGTAATTCATACGAGTGACCATGTATGTTTCTGCAGGGACCGGCATAGCCATTGATGGCATGCGCCATTTCAAAATGAAAAATTTTTGTGAGTTGTAACATAACCTTAGAATAGCGCCAGCCGCACTTGAATACATCTGCTGGCTAGTGAGAAAATTGTTTGTTGTTTTGATAACACAAAACTACATCAATAAGAAAAGTGGTTATTGCTCCCATGATGAAACTCATTTGATTTTGATGTATTCTTAATCAAAATCATATTGTCAAAAGGAATAAAATTGATCGGTCTATTCGCCGGTATAGGGGTCTTTTATTTTTACAGCACGGTAAAGAATATCCGAAAACTTCACGGTACATTTTTTACCAGTAGGACTCTGTGCTAAAAAGCCAATTTTAAGATTATCGTTGGTATCCATTTGCAGGTGTCTTACCAAAAACCATTTTTTCCCATCCGAAGAATAATACAGGGTGAATACGTTATCTGCTTTTCCAATTTTGTAATAGACTTTATTAGTGGCCAATGATACAGCATTGCAATCGTCTGAAACATTTTTGGTAACCACACTCACCACACGTCTTGCACCGGTATAGTCTTTTTCATAACAAAACTTTATCCAGTTTAAGCTATCCTGCATCACTACCAATGCCCCTCCATCCCACTTGCTTGTAAACGGATGTTCCACAGCGGCGATCAAAACAAAATCGGGATCAGGTTTAAATAAAAGCTTGGGAGCATTGTCTGTGTTGTAGGTAACATTGGGATCACGGAACATATCTGTTTTCTCCCCAGCTACAATGGTGAAACTACTTTTACCATTTACTGTAAATTTTAATGGACTGTTTTCCCATTTCATTTCAAAAGGGATGGCTTCAATATGAACTGCATCCTGCTGTGCTTTTACAGCCGCGGTTGGAGATAAAACAGCTAAAGCCAGGAACAGGTTTGCTATCAATGAAAAAACCGGTTTTTTCATAAAAGTTTTTAGATGAGTTGATATGCAAAAAGAATTCGTTTAAGCTGCACAGTTAGTATGCCAGTTTCCTTTTAGGGTTCCGAATTCTGAAGAACACTACTCTCCAATCTTAAACTTTACGTCAGCTGTAATTGATTTCCAGTTATCTGATCTGAAAGGCGCTGCAGGAAAGCCGTCTTTATTATAGAGATTATCATCGCTGGCATCATCTGCCCAGCCGTATCTTACTGCTACAGGATTGCTCACATTATCTGCGAATACCACCACCTTATCGCCATCAATCATTGCTTTAGCATAATAAAAATGCTGATCAGCGCCTGCTACTTCAAATCCTTTGAGGTATCCATATTTGTCTTTTGCCATTAAGCCAGCGCCAGTATTATTAAATGAAACAATCACTTTATTGCCCTCAGTTTTGAAAGATTGGTAAACTGGGCCACTAAAGGCATTATTTTGTCCATAAGTTTTGTTCAATGCAATCGCCGCTAATCTTTTTCCTACGTCCTGCTTGTTCTTTGGATGAATATCCTTTACATCACCGATATCTGTAGTAACCGCCATACCCGTGTTGGGCAGCGATAAAGTCATTGCCTGTGCTTCTCTTAATTCAGCCCATGTGCTTCCTTTTTCACTGTTGCCGTTATCAGCACCAAATGTTGCCAACTGCACAAAATAAAAAGGGAAATCCCCTTGCTTCCATTGTTTGCGCCAGTCATTGATCATTAAAGGAAAAGCTTTTCGATACTGAACAGCACGGCCAGCATTGCTTTCACCCTGGTACCAGATAGCGCCTTTAATAGCCATTGGTATCAGCGGATTGATCATGGCATTGTATAAAATAGTTGGGTAGCTATTGGGGCCAATAGCGCTTGCTCCACTGCTTACTTTCTCCACTTTATATTTCCAGTCACCAGCCAATGAAACTACGTTGGTTCCAATGGTTAATTTTATATTTGCAGCCTCACCATAAATTCCACCGCCGCCGCCTGTATCATCTATCCTTACTGCAATCACATTCTTGCCTGCTTTTAATATGCTGCCCGGAATGTTGTATTTTCTCCTGATGTTGTAACCGGAAGTAGCACCCACTTTTTCTCCATTGATGTATGTTTCTTCATTGTCATCAATCATTGAGAGTTCAAGTACCGCTTCTTTACCTGCATCTTGTGCGGTTATGTCTATAATTTTTCTAACCCAGATCACACCGTCGATATCTCCTGGTTCCTGTTGTTCCCATAAACCGGGTACGCTCAAAGTATGCCATTCAGCATCACTAAAATTAAGGTTCTTCCAAAGCGGCACTTCAGCCGGGTTAGCATTGCCGATACCCAGTTTTTCAATTCTTGCCTTCAATGCAGCTTCTTTTTCTTTTACCAGTTTATCCAGGTCTACATTGGGCATTTTACTGATCATTGATTTGAATTCATCGCTGCTCTCAAATGCATTCCTGCTGGTCCAGCTTTCAGATTGCGTACCTCCCCATGAAGTATTAATCAATCCAATGGGAATATCGAGTTTGGTATTTAATTCTCTTGCAAAAAAGTAGGCAACGGCGGAAAATCCTCCTGCGTTGGCCGGCGTACAAAGCTGCCATTCACCTCCGCTGATATCATCCATTGGTTGGGAAGCTATTTTTCTTGGCACAGTAAAATGCCGGATGTTAGGATATTTAGCCGCTGCAATTTCCTCTTCATAGTTATTGATATAACCCCATGCTGCTATTGGCATTTCCATATTTGACTGGCCGGAGCAAATCCATACATCACCAATTAAAACATCATTTAAGATGATAGTATTATTTCCTTTAATGGTGAGTGTATAGGGGCCGCCTGCTGTTTCTGGTTTCAACTCCAGTTTCCATTTACCATCTTTGCCTGCCGTAACTGATTTCACCTGCTCCTTCAGCATTACCGTTATTTTTTCTTTTGGTTCTGCCCATCCCCACAACACAATTTTCTTGTCACGCTGCAACACCATATTATCATTAAAAATCTTTGGAAGCGTTACGTTGGCAAACACGCAAGCACTCATATGCAGAAAAATAACAGCAGCAATTACATATTTCATAATCCTGATTTTTTATCTTTTTTACAACCAGCCGCAAACATACAAATCAAATAATTCCTATATCTAAAACTTTGTCCCCATAATGAAAGGCAAAAAAGCTGCCGTTTAGTAATGAAATATTGAATAAAGTGACTACTGTTTTATCCAGCCATTCAGCTTCATCCAGTTATAGCAGGTTTGCATCCACAGTTCTTTGCTCTTAGGCACAAACATGCCAAAGCCATGACCACCCTGCTGGTAAATATGCATCTCTGCTTTCACTTTATTATTGATAAGCGAATCATAGAAAACAACGCTGTTCATTACATTTACCACATCGTCATCACTGGCATGCACTAAAAACGCAGGCGGTGTTTCAGGTGTTACCTGCATTTCATTGGAGTATTCTTTTATTTTCTCTGGTGCTGGATTCTTTCCAATAATTTGCTCTGCAGACCCCTGGTGACCAATGCCTGTAAAACTGATAACAGGATAGATCAAAATCATAAAATCTGGGCGCAGGCTGGTATGGGTAGGATTATCAATCATTTCCTTTTTAAAATGCGTACCAGCAGTAGAAGCCAAATGCCCGCCTGCCGAGAATCCCATGATACCTATACGATTGGGATCTATATTCCATTTAGCTGCATTTTCTCTCACTGTTTTAATGGCCTGCTGTGCGTCCTGCAATGGGCCTATCTCAGTATTGATCATCCATTTTTCATTTGGTATGCGGTACTTTACCACAAATGCGGTGATGCCCATTTCATTAAATTTCTTTGCCACATCGGTACCCTCGTGGCTGGCAGCATTTACCCAATAACCGCCACCGGGGCAAATCACTACCGCTGTACCATTGGCTTTTTCTTTTGGTGGAAGAAAAATAGTAAGCGTAGGTTTTGAAATATTCCGGATGATGGTGATACCATTTTCAATGGTGGTGGTTTCTTCATCCGCAGCAGGCTTGCTGTTTGGGATAGCACCAGGATATAAAGGCATTACTGTTTGGCTCTGCATGGAATGGCTGATTAGGCTAAATAAAAAAATGAATAGGAAATTTTTTTTCATAAACAAGTATTAATATTAACAGGCTGCAATCTTTTGTAAAGCGCATAAAAGTAGCAAACTCTTTGTTATACCTTGCCGAAAAAATATATTTATTTGATGGAAAAAGATCGGCTCATGATTAAGTTTGTGATTTACCTTAGGCGATAATTATAGCCATCACATTTTATACCAATACAACATTTATCTGCAGGCTGCTTATGAAAAAAAAATATTTACCAGGAACCGGATTTCAACATTACATCTTCATTATTTCCTTGCTGGCTGTTATTATTACGAGTTGTGGCCGCAGTACCCTGTTTGAAAAAATTGGATCAGATAAGTCTGGCATTCATTTCAATAACACTATTGTAGAGAATGATTCCATCAATCCGCTTGATATGGAATTTTTATACAATGGTGGAGGCGTAGCTGTGGGGGATTTTAATAAAGATGGTTTACCTGATTTGTATTTTACTGCCAGTACTGTTTCCAACAAACTCTACTTAAACAAGGGCAATTTGAAATTTGAGGATGTAACAGATAAAGCCGGGGTAAATGGCGAAGGCAGGTGGTGCAATGCTGCCAGCGTGGTGGATGTAAACAATGATGGTCTTGATGATATATATGTGTGCGCTACCATTTATAGGGATGCCAATAGAAGAAAGGATCTTTTTTATATCAACCAGGGCATAAACAAAGATGGGATTCCCGTATTTAAAGAAATGGCAAAAGAATACGGACTTGCAGATACCAGCCTTTCGGTACATGCTGCTTTTTTTGATTATGACAATGATGGTGATTTGGATCTTTATCTTCTTACTACCAAGCTGGCGCAAAGAGATGCTACTTCATTTGCAGGGCGAAACGCAATAGATACTACCAGGAAAGATGTAGACAAGCTTTTTAGAAATGACTGGAATGATTCTTTAAAGCACCCGGTGTTTACAGATGTATCGGCGCAGGCAGGTATCAAAGAGCATGGCTATGGGCTTGGGGTAGCCGTGGCCGATATTAACCGGGACGGATGGAAAGATATTTATGTAACCAATGATTTTTATGGCAGCGATCTGCTGTATATGAATAACCATGATGGCACGTTTAAAGAATGTGTACGAACTGTACTAAAGCATACTTCTCAAAACGCCATGGGCAATGAT
>CAZDHQ010000021.1:0-9234 GCA_964505135.1 uncultured Ferruginibacter sp. | reverse complement strand
TATTTCTGATATCAATAATGATGGCTGGGCTGATATCATTGCAGTGGATATGAATCCTGAAGACAATTTCAGGAAGAAGAAAAACATGAATGGCAACAACTACTTTGTTTATCAAAACATGATGAATGGTGCTTATATGCTGCAATACGTAAGAAACACGCTGCAGTTGAATATGGGGGCTACCGTTAATGAAAATGACAGCATAGGTTACCCCGTTTTTGGCGACATCAGTTTTATGGCTGGTGTAGCAGAAACGGACTGGAGCTGGAATCCTTCCATAGCAGATTTTGATAACGATGGCAATAGAGATATCATCATCACCAATGGTTATCCAAGAGATGTAACGGACCACGACTTTGCCTTGTTCAGGGCTAAAACACAAAACCTGATGGCAAAAAAAGATTTGATTGAAGAAATACCGCAGATCAAAATCCCCAACTATGCTTACCGCAATACAGGCAATTTACATTTTGAAAAGGTAACCAATGACTGGGGCATGAATGAACCATCCTTTTCTAACGGTGCCGTATATGTTGATTTAGATAATGATGGAGACCTTGACTATGTGATCAATAACATTAACGACGAAGCTACGCTGTATGAAAACACTACCAACAGCAAGGATAAAATCAAAAAGAATTATTTAAACATCAATTTCAAAGGAAGCAGCAGCAACATACACGGCCTGGGCGCTATTGCATCGGTTTATTATGCAGGCAAAATGCAGGTATATGAAAACTCTCCTTACCGTGGTTATTTGTCTACTGTAGATTCAAAAGCTTTTTTTGGTTTAGATACTACAGCAAAGATTGATTCCCTGGTGATCAACTGGAACACAGGTGAAAAACAGGTGATTGCAAACGTTCCGGTAAACCAGCTATTAACGGTTGATATCAGGAATGCAGTAAAGCAACCCGAAAACAGTTCGAAACTGGCCAGCGGTAATTTGTTTACAGAAGTAACACATAGTATTGGCATCAATTACAGCAACTTTGAAACAGATTTTATTGACTTCAATGAACAACGTTTGCTGCCTCACAAATTATCCGATTATGGACCAGCACTGGCTTCAGGCGATATAGATGGGAATGGCCTTGACGACATCATTGTTGGCGGCAGCGGAGATCATACTGCATCCATCTTATTGCAGCAGGCAAATGGACAATTCACCCGTACACAAATACCCATGCCTTTTGGAAAAGACATTTACAGACCGGAAAATCTTGGCACATTGCTGTTTGATGCAGACAACGATGGCGACCTGGATGTGTATTTTGCAAGCGGCAGTAACCAGTTTCCTGCAGACAGTAAGAACTACCAGGATTGGCTTTTCATCAATGATGGCAAGGGGAATTTCAGCGTTGATACAACTGCAATACCTGCCAATTACACAAGCAAGAGCTGTGTGAAAGCAGCAGACATTGATGGCGATGGCGATCTTGATTTGTTCATTGGTGGCAGGGTATTACCAGGAAAATATCCTTTACCGGTAAGCAGTTTTATCTATCGAAACGATAGTCAAAATGGTAAAATACAATTTACAGATGTAACCAGCCAGGCGGCTCCGGCTTTAAAAAACATCGGTCTTGTTTGTGATGGTTTGTGGACAGACTTTGACGGTGATGGACAAATTGATTTAATAGTAGCAGGCGAATGGATGCCACTGCAATTTTTCAAGAACAATAAGGGCAAGCTGGAAAATGTATCTGCTGCATCAGGCATCAATGATGAAAAAGGCTGGTGGAACAGCATTACAGCAGGCGATTTTGACAATGATGGAGACATAGACTATATAGCAGGGAACCTCGGTAAAAATGCTTTCTATCGAGCCAGTAAACAGTATCCTGTAAACATGTATGCAAAAGACTTTGATAAGAACAAAAGCATAGATATCATCACCACCGTGTACTTACCAGATGAAAAAGGAGAGCTAAAAGAATTTCCTGCGCAAACAAGAGAAGAACATGTAGACCAAATTCCTTCATTGAAGAAAAAGTTTTTAACCTATAAAGAATTTGGAAGGGCTACCATCAATGATATTTTTTCTGCGGAAGAAATGAAGGATGCATTAAAACTGCAGGCCAATAATTTTGAGAGCAGCTATATTGAAAATTTGGGCAATGGAAAATTTAAGTTGCATGCATTACCTGTTATGGCACAGATAGCGCCATTGTATGCGGGTGTAGCAGAAGACTTTAATCATGACGGCAATTTGGATATTGCATTTACAGGAAATGATTTTGGCACAGAGGTAGGCAATGGAAGATACAATGCACTCAATGGCCTGGTAATGCTGGGTGATGGCAAAGGAAATTTTGCCCCGCTGAGCATTTTACAGAGTGGTGTTTTTATACCAGGTGATGGCAGGGCCTTGATAAGATTAAAGGGCGCTGACAGCAGTTATTTATTGGCTGCTTCGCAGAACAACAATACTTTGAAAGTCTTTAAAAGCAAGCGTAACTACCAGTTTTATCCAATATTACCAAACGATCAATACTGTTTGCTCACCTTAAAGAACGGTAAAAAAAGAAAACAGGAATTTTATAAAGGGGAATCTTATCTATCACAATCAGGTGCTACGTTAGTTGCAGATGAAACCATTGCAGGCATTGAAATCGTTAACAGTAAAAATGAAAAAAGAAAATTGCGATAGAGACTAATGCACTTCAATCGTTTCTACTTCAGGTATTCCGTTTAACTCCAGGATTATATTTTTTGTTTTTGCCTTGCTCTTGTATTCATTGAATATTTCTAAAATGTCCTGGTCTATATAAATGCTATCGTTCCCGTTGATTGTTACCATTGCGTTGGCTGGAATACGATCCAGTGTCTCAATAAACTTTCGCTTATTTAAAAAGCTTACGTTCATGGCAAGATCAATGGTAAAATGATGACGGTAATTTTCTGTTGTTTCTTTTAACACAAAACCAGCCCTGTATGTATGCTTGATCAAAAAATAAATGGCATACACAATTCCAATCAGTACACCAATTAACAGGTCTGTAAACAGGATAGCCAGCACCGTTACTATGAATGGCATGAATTGCTCCCTGCCCTGTTTATAAACCGCTTTAATCATTTTAGGTTTAGCCAAATTATAGCCTGTTCTTATCAAAATAACAGCCAGCACACAGTATGGCACTAAATTAATTAAGGAGGTAGCAAACAAAATCACCAGTAATAACCAGATGCTGTGTCCGATAGCAGATAATTTAGTACGTCCCCCAGCTTCCAGATTAGCAGAACTTCTAACAATTACTGCTGTAATAGGCAAACCTCCAAGCAAACCGCTGATGGTGTTGCCAATTCCCTGCGCTACCAGTTCTTTGTTTTGCGGCGTGATGCGGTTATAAGGATCCAGTTTATCCACCGCTACTATACTAAGTAATGTTTCAAGGGAAGCAACAAAACATATTACGATTGCATTGCGCCATATCAATGCATTGTGTATCACATTGGACAATGATGGCATTTTGATATTGGAGAAAATACCTTTTGGCACATTTACAAACTGCGAAGGTTCTAACTGCAGGCCATGCTGTATTCTATTAAACAGCAAAGACATGATCACGCCAAAAAATACCAGCACAAAGGATACCGGAACATACGGCACTTTGGCTGCCAGCTTTTTCTCCCAAACAATGGACAATAATAATGAGAGCACTCCAATAATAATGGCCCCATAAGAAATGCCATTATATAAATTGCCCAAATGTTCGTAGCTATGATTTAATGTGATGATATTAAATAATTGATTGCTCCAAAAGCCAGGCTCATCATAGCCAATCAATAAAGGAATTTGTTTTGAGATAAGCAGTACGCCAATTGCAGAGAGCATTCCCTTGATGACAGCAGAAGGGATAAAATGCGTGAACCCTCCTAATTTTAAAACCCCCAGCAATATTTGTAACAATCCAGCTACAGATACTGCGATAAAAAAAGTTTCGATGCCGCCTAACTGTACAATTGCAGCCGCACAGATAGCTGTAAGCCCTGCGGCTGGCCCACTTACACTTAATGGAGATTTACTAAAGAGTGAAACCACCAAACCACCAACTATACCCGAAATTAAACCAGAATAAACTGGCGCATTGGACGCTAATGCAATACCGAGACATAAAGGAAGCGCTACGAAGAAAACAGTAATGCTTGCTTTAAAATCGTATTTCAAAAAAGAGAGAAAATATAATCTTGCCTTGCGCTTGATCATTGATTAAACTAAAGGCCAAATTTCGGTAAAAAAAATTAAAGGGCAACTAACATTAATCATATTGCTCCAGGATTTTAAAATGCTGTCTTGCATTTTTTAAATACAGCCATCCTTTTTTAAAATTCCAGTAGGGTGTACCGTTAGCATTATTGTAAGCGGAGATTTGGTACAGTGCCTTCCAGTGTTTTAAAATTTCTTTATATGCTTTTCCAAGACTGATCCCTGCATCATAAATATGATTGGGTTCTGCACCTGCCCCATTAAATTCAAGGATGGAAAAATTGCCCTTTTTTAGTTCCTCAATGGAATTGCATTTGATATCATAACGGCCATAATAGAATTGATTGGTGTAATGGCTTAGTTCGTCAAACCATTTTAACAGACTTTCATCTGCCAAATGACTAAGATTAATAAATCTTGCGCCCCTGTTATGATTGGCTGCATGTGATAGATAAAAAACTTCTCCTTTTTCAAGCACCTTATCAAGACAATGAACATGTTTTCTTTTCATTTCATTCAACCTTTTGCCTGCTCTTGCGTCGTTGATAATTAGCTGCAATAAAGTGGAACTGCCATCACCAGTTACCTCCAGTAATTCTTTTTGTATAAAGCCGGTAATCACACCTTTCTTTTGCAGTGGATGCCTGTAATAAAAAACGCTCACTTCTATTGGCATGCTCACCAGTTCCTGCACAATGTATTCAACCGTCATCTTTTGATGATACAGCTTAAATTGATCTTCGTTCTCGATCTTCCTGAACAATATGCCCTTCATACCTACATCCGGCTTTACAACAAATGGATAAGTAAAACCTGCTCTGGCTACCGCATCTTTTACTTCACTAAAAGATGATGAATGAAGTACATACATTGTTTTTGGATAAGCATCATCCGGCAACTGTACGTACATTTCTTTTTTGCTCTCGCCTTCAAAACCGCCGAACGTGATAGTAGGATTAGAAGAGCTAAAAAACCAAAAGCTCCTGCTTCGTAAACAATACCAAAACCAAATGAAGCTAATAGGGAAATACAAAACGGGAAATGGCCATTGCTCCCAGTTGGTTATATAGCGTACGATTTTTTTCAATTTACTTTTTGAGGGATAGCAAAGTAAAGCATTTAGAATGACAACAAGATGATAAAAACAGCTCAGTAAACTCGAGTTGGTCTAACTGCTCATAAGCAAGATGCTGCACAATTAGTTAACGTAACAATTTGCGCATACAAAAAAGCACTCCACAAAGAGTGCTCTATAAAAAAGATATTATCACAACTTACTGAATGTTTAGTGCGCCCTGCACCACCAGATTTTTTCCGGAATTCACAATTATGCTTGCACCAGCTGAGATGGTTTGAGGAACATTCAAGATACATTGCCCGCCCACTGTGTGATTGATGGTGATGGTGGCACCTGAAGGCAATGGAGAAGGTGGAATCGTGTTATTACTCCAGTTAGCCGCATTATTCCAGTTACCATTTCCTGTAAAGATGTAACTGGTGATCATGGGTGTAACCGTGAAAACACAATTAGAAGTGGGGGCGTTGATGTTTAATCCCCACGAAGTAAGTTGACCACCATCCAGATCAAACTGGTCGTTCACAGATAAGGTCCAGATGCCGGTACTGTTTTTTCCGTTGAAAACAGACAGTGGTGTGGTGGGCCTTATATGTAAAGTGCCCAGCCCGAGGGAATCACAGGCTAGTGTTGCTGCAGGAGCATCATCATACACATTCAAACTAAATGGCCCGCTGTACGCATCACACAGTGAAGTGAATAATTGCACAGTGGTATTATCCGGCCCGGTTAATGTTACGATCAAATCAGAAAAATAAGCATGACTGCCACTAAGCTGCACCACTTTTAAATTATTAATAACAGCGCCGGCTGCAGCAGGGATAGTGATGGTAGAGGTAACTGTTGATGTAACTGTTGGGATATCCTTTGGCACATCAGTACTAATCTTACAGGTAGAAATACCAGTTTTAAACCTGTTAGGTGATGAAGGAGCTCCTGTGCCACAGGCGTTGATCGTTTTTACACGCCAGTAATAAATTGTGTTTTCATCTACACTGGCTGTGGCAGATGTAGTTAAAATGCCTGTGATGGTTTTATCAATTATCGAGAAATCAGCCAGTTTAGATAGCTCCAGGGTATAAGAACTGGCGCCTGTAACTGCCGCCCAGTTAAAGCTAACTGGATTACTAACTCCTACAGCATCCACAGCTGGGGACGTTAATGCAGGCGGCAAAGCACTGGCGCCTACAATAAAAGTAAGGTCTTTTGTTTTTGTGATTGCTCCGGCTATTCCTGTTACCCTTACAGTGTAAGCGCCGGCCGCAAGACTACCGGTATTGTTTAATGTAACGGTGGTACTGTTTCCAGGCGTTAATGAAGTGGTACCAAAGCTCACCGTAGTACCTGGCGGATTTAAACTTGCCGACAAAGCAATGGCTGTAGTAAAACTTTTTAGGGAGCCGGATGCCAGTGTAATGCTGCCGCTTGACGCACCGCACAATGCTTTCATATCTGGATTATTGAAAACAAAAGTAGCAGTGGGCGCCACCTGAATATTGAAATTCACATTGGAAATATCATAAAAAATATTCCCCACCGCTCTTACCCTTATCCTTGCGGTACTGGTAACATTGTTAGGCACCTGTATTTCCTGTGATCCATCATTGGGTGTACTTGCTAAAATGGTAACAGGGAAAGTAAGTCCACCATCAGTAGACAGCTCAATGGTTACATTGCTGCAATTGATGGGTGAACCATTGGTATTGGCCACATCCCATGTTACGGTTTGAAAATCGTTTACATACCAGGTAACCGCCGTATTAGGACTGGTTACTACAAACGGACCTGAATTACCATCTACTGTAATGGCATTTTCTGCAGAACATACTCCGCCACCGCCTGCTTTATTATCTCTTGCTGTGAGACGAAAACGCATGGTTCTTGCATAGCTGGGTAAAATTTCACCTATTACGGTGGTATTGGCAGACTGCGTACTTAGCTTAGGAAAATGCCGCACGGGCGTACTAACGGGAGCGAATGAACGAAACAGGGGTGCATTACCGGAAGGATTATTCCAGTCGCCGGTGGCACCATTTACATCCACTTCCTCCCAGCTATACGTAAGCGCATCACTGTTTGGATCAGTTGCACTACCTGTTAATACAAAAGCAGTTGACTTTGGAATGGTATAATTAGCTCCTGCGTTTACCACAGGAGCCCCATTGCCAGTAGCTGTTATAACACCGCAGGTAGCAAGACCACCGACAGAATAATTAGCAACTATCTCATCAAAACTAACCGCATGAAATTGCGGATCGGAATGTAATTGCAAATCGTTTACATCACATATACCTGCATAAGCCATAATAGTGCTTCCACTGCCTGGCTCGGCATTGGTTCCCACATTTACATTTCCTCCCCCGCAGGCACCTGTTTCTGAATTAAAAGTATGATTGGCTCCAAACTGGTGTCCCATTTCATGTGCTACATAGTCGATATCATACGCATCGCCATAGGGCTGTGAAGTTCCGGTGATGCCCTGTGCTTTCAATCCAGTTACACATACGCAATGCAACTGTGCAAGTCCACCACCACCTGTACTAAAAGTATGTCCGATATCATAATTAGCATTTCCTATCCTGCCATTGATTACCGTTTGGCTTTCAGTAATCAATGTGGAAGGATCATTGTTCCCGGTAAAAGGATCCGTGGCTGCATTTACAAATATGATACTGGTATCATTGGCAATTAACACCATTCTTATCGCCACTTCTTTTTCATACACACCATTAACCCTGTTCACTGTGGTGGTAATTTTAGATAAAGTCTGTGCTTTGGTAGGACTGGAAAGGCCCGTAGCTGCAACTGCATATTCGCCTGTGCAGGCTACAGCCAATCTGAAAGTACGCAATTGTGTACCCACGCAGGTGATGGCCTGTACACCATCAATAGAAGTTTTGGTTGCTACTTTGTTTTTTGCAGGTAATGGACCATACTCCTTAAAGTCTGTTTGCTTTTTATAGTCTTTTGCATAGTAGCTGATGTAGTTTGTTTTTGTATTGACGTCATAAGGATCAATAAAAATAGAACCGGTTATTGGTGATAAGATCATTGCATGAAACCCGAAATCATTCCAGTCAATTTTAATGGTAGCAGTTTTATCATCCAACCCCTGTCCTGTAAAGGTTTTTATATAACTGAAATGCCTTGCAAGTGCAGGTTCCATAATCGGTGTTTCCCAAATTTGAAAGCGGGCTGTTTTACCATCTGGCATAGGCAGGGTAATTACCGGAGCCAAATTCCTGTTCATCAATTTTGCTTCTGCAGGCACTAACGATGCAAAAGAAAGTATGGACGTAGTATCAAGTCTTACCGATCTAAACTTATCCGGTACAATCTGGCGCTGTTGGTTTACTACTTTAAAGCTCAGTTCTGCAGCATCTGTAAAAAAATTATTCTGTGCTTTTACTGAAATAAAAGCGCAGCTCAATAGCAGTATACACAAAAATTTTACTGCAGTTAGATTCTTTTTGGTCATGTAGAGGACAGTTGTATGTTGTAAATGTAATTGAAAAACAGAGACAGCTTTAAGACGTAACGGTTCAGGTTGTTATTGTTTCAAAAACTGGTTTTTCATTGCCGTTTAGTGGCAAAAATCATGCAGGTATTTAATTCTTGTTGAATATGTCGTATAAAGACTGGTTCACCTCTTTGGATTTATTCATGATCATAAAATGGCCACCGTTTTTAATCAGGTAATTAGGCTGAATATTCCTGACCGGGAAAATACGGTCAGCATCACCATGAATATGATAGAGAGCAGTTGGTTTCCAATCATTTTTCCAGTTTAATACCTGGTGAATGGCCCAGTTTAAGTAAGGTTTTGGCACGTTGGCCCGGTAAGCCCTTACCATCTCTTTTTCCTTCTCATTGGTAACACCCATAAAAAGATTCTGTACAGGATCTAGTAATTTGGTAGAAGCATGAAGAGGAAGGATTTTATTGAGCT
>CAZDHQ010000020.1:9278-15609 GCA_964505135.1 uncultured Ferruginibacter sp. | reverse complement strand
TTTCTCACCCTGTGTTTAAAAATCCAAACCTTCCTCAAATTGTAGTAGCTGATGAAATAGCATTGCAGTTTGGCAGTGCCGTGGTGTACAATACCTTTGAACAAAACAGGTTGTTTTTGGGTATCAAACAAAAAATCAGCAACAGCGTTTCCTTTGACGCTGGCTATATGAAAGTATTTCAGCAAAAAGCAAATGGTACAGCATACAGTTTGAATGATACTTACAGACTATTCTTTTACTATAATTTTTATCCTAGAAAAAACCATAAACATTGAAAGCCCTGAAGCTTATAAAGAAGCCATCATTTTTTTGATGGCTTTTTTATTAAACAATGAATTTATTTAATTGGCAAGATGCTCTAATTTATCGTTATTAAGTATAACGATACTACTTCCTTTTATATCAATCAGTTTTTCATTTCTAAAATCTCCCAGCGTTCTTATCAATGATTCAGTGGCAGTACCGGCAATACTTGCAAGGCTTCCACGGTTAATGTTTATTTCAAAGCTCTTTTCTTTTTTGGGATTGTATTTCTTCTGCAGTGCTACCAGTGCTTCTGCTACCTTTTTTCGAAGTGAATTATATGCTAACCCAATTAGTTGGTTTTCCTTTTCGGTAATGTTGCGGGCAAGCAACATAATAAACTGGTGGCTGATTTCTTTATCACTGTTCATTAGCTTTTCAAAGTCTTCCTTTGAAATACCTACCAACTCGGTGTCTTCCAATGCTTCGGCGGAATCTGTATAAGGGCCTTCTTCCAGCAATGCCACATGTCCAAAAAAATCACCCGGCGTATATAAATCTGTAACCAGCTCTTTTCCTTCATCATTCGTTTTAAAAACTTTCACTTTACCCTTTACTATATAAAATAATCTGCCCGGACGGTTACCTTCCGAATAAATAAGATGTTTACGTTTGTATTTAAGTACACTTTGATTTTCTATCAAAGCCTGCAGAGAAAGTTGCTCTCCACTGGCCTCAGCGATATAGTGCAAACCCTCTAACCCTGCGCCAATATCTTTTTTTAATAACTCAATCTTCTTAAGTCGCCCTTCTACTGAACTAAGCAGCTCAGCACCCGAAAATGGTTTGGTTAAATAATCGTCTGCACCACGATCCATAGCTTTTCTAAAGTCAGCCCGTTCATTTTTGGCTGTTAAAAAAATGAACGGCGTGTGTTTTATGTAATCATTGTTATGAATGGATTCCAGCACGCCGTAACCATCCAGTACAGGCATCATGATATCACAGATAATAAGGTCGGGCTTGTGTTTCAAGGCTTTCTCTACCCCCACCTTTCCATTCTCTGCAGTAATCACTTCATAATTTGACAGTTCAAGCAATTCCGCAGTATTGCTCCTTATGTCTTCATTGTCTTCTATGAGTAAAATCTTTTTCATATGAAGCCCGTTTTTTGTTAAACAATCGGTTCATTTTCATACGGAATGGCAAGAACAAGTCTTATAGTGGAGTTGAAAGGACACTTTACCATACTAATCTCCAAAAACAAAACCTTTCAATCACTGACATCAATCAGTTAATCAAATGATGTTGATAGTCTTTATTGTTAACAATCAAACTTTTTATTGACGACAAACATTTTTTTTCAGCACATCTGTCTCTACCTTCATCATGGTTTTTCAAAGGATATTGGATTTACAGACGGGGCTGGATTTTTATCCCGGCCCTTTTTATTTTAGAAAACTTTAGACTATTAAATCCATTAATAATGCTCAGCCTGCTGTACATTTATAAATCATTAATCCAGCTTTTAACACCAATATGAAGTTTCTTAAAACACTCGTTGCCACTACTATTGTACTATTTGCAGGGTTATATATTTGGGCCAAGATCTATTCCATACAGGCTCCTTTGGTTACAAGACAAATAACTGCAGATAGCATAAGAATGAAGCAGGATCTTTATTATCTAACCAAGCAATGCAGGTTTAGAAATTACCGCCATCCTGATCAGCTAAAAAAAGCAGCTAATTATATAACAGAACAATTTACACCTTTATCAGACAGTATTCAGCACCAGTTTTATAACCTGGGAGAGCTTAGTTATGAAAATGTGATTTGCTCAATAGGCCCGGCAGAGGCAGAACGAATTATTATTGGTGCACATTACGATGCCTGCGGAGACCAGGAAGGCGCAGACGATAATGCAAGTGGCATTGCCGGCTTGCTTGAGCTGGCAAGAATATTAAAAGGTAAACCATTAAAGTACAGAATAGACTTTGTAGCCTACTCAACAGAAGAACCACCTTACTTTGGCGGAAAGAGCATGGGCAGTTATATACATGCCAGCTCCTTATTCGAAAACCACGTTAAGGTAAAAGGAATGATTTGCCTGGAAATGATCGGCGTTTATTTTGATGAAACCAATACGCAGCATTACCCTTTATTTTTTCTTGAATGGTTTTATGGCAATAAAGGAAATTATATTACCGTGACACAGCAGTTTAACAATGGAGATTTTGGAAATTTCATTTGTAAAAGAATGAAGCAGGAACAGGTGATTCCAACCAAGTCTTTTACAGCCCCATCCTGGTTTGGCGGCATCCAGCTTTCTGACCAAAGAAATTACTGGCATTACAATTACAGTGCTGTAATGATCACCAATACTGCATTTTACAGAAACAAGAATTATCACACAGCAGACGACACTGCAGAAAAAATAAATTTCTCCAATATGGCCCTTGTAGTGGATGAATTATACAGAACCATCATCGCTGTTCCTTAAATATAAATTCCTTTTTTAGCTTACTAACGGCCTGCTTTTTTAATTCCAGCTTTTCTGCCATTAACATCAGTTTAATATCAGCTAATTGCTTTTGTTCAGCTGCGTTATATTGTTCTACCAGTTTTGCGCCGAGGAGTTCCAATGCCTTATGCAGATCCTGGTGATCACCCAATACGTCCAGCAGGGACTTCATATGCTGTATGTTTTTAACAGGGAAGTATGAGGGAAGTATAGTTGAGATGCTGGCTGTATAAATATCGAGGTTGTAATGGATATCTTTTATACATTTTCTGATACTATGTAAATTCTCATCAGAAAAATGCTGTTGCCTAACAATAGCCTGCACAAGATTCCACTGCTGGTTAAAGAAAAGTTGAAATAAATCAGCGGTGATTGCTGGAGACATCAATTGTTTCAGATCCTCTTTCGTTTCTTTGAATTTCTTTTTTATACTTATGCTCACAAAGTCCTTTTCAAAAGAACGGATTGATTTTTTTAAAAACCGGAGATAGGGTTTGGGCCCGGCAGTAGGTGCTGTTTTTGATATTCGATCGTATTGTAGTTGATAATCACGTACACACCCGGCTATATGATAAAGCTTTTTTATTTTTTTTGAAAAACTGAAGCGATCTTCCTGTTTAATGGCAGTCAACAGCCTTGTCAGTGCCCTTAGCTTTTTATAAATCACTCTTAGTTGGTGCAGTTCTTCTTTATCAAAATCCTTTGTAATCTTTTTGCACCCATCCTTGAATTGTTTATAAAATTTATTTACAATCTTTTGAATAGCTTTCCGGCTCATATACTGTTTATTTTATAACAGCAACAGTCATTCCGAAAACCACATTGATATATATACCGACCCTGTTATTTATAACATTGCCCCGGCAAGCGGGGCAATGTTAGTTTCGTTTTACTACTTAACAGCAATGTGCTTTGCTGACTCTTTTACTTTTTCATTTACTGGCAATGAAACTTTTAAAACACCATCCTGGTATTTAGCTTCTATTTTTTCTTTAATAACTTCTTCGGGCAAAGTAAAGGTGCGGCTAAAAGACGAATAGTTGTACTCCCTGCGTGTGTAATTGGCATCCTTTTCCTCTTTTTCATTTTCTTTCTCACTGCTAACAGTGAGCATGTTTCCATTGATGTCAATTTTAAAATCATCTTTTTTCATTCCTGGTACAGCCAATGAAAGCATGTACTCATTTTTACCTTCTGTGACATTTACAGCAGGCATATTTAAAGTGCGTCCGAATAAATTACCATTGTCAAACCATTCATTCCAGGGTTTGAAAAAATCGTTGAACACTGAAGGCATTGATTCAGTTGCCCTTTTTAATGCTAAAGATCCCATAATATCCTCCTTTGTTTTATTGTTAGAAATATCATTTACAAAACTAAATTAGGTATGATGCAGAGCAGATAAAAGGACGGTAATCAAGAAATAAATTGACCCTCGTCAATCGATGGCTGCATCAATAAATCACTATTGGATATAGCTGCGGGTTAGCCATTTCACCAGTAGTTTTTGAAAGATAAAATCTTAGTACGCCTCCGTGAATATCAGCTGTCACAAATGCAGCATCGGTATTCTTTGGAAGTGCAATATGCCATTCATTGCGCTTAACAGAATTACTCACATCCTTTCCCGGATCAGCAACAGGTTTATGAAACACAGTTACCGATAAAATATTTCCATGGATATAAGCAAGCACTTCTTCTCTTTTCACTGTACCAATTACTATTTCAAGTGAATAGTAAGATGGCAGATCTTCTATTCTTGCATCAGAATCTTCCAGCTGCTCATTCTTTACAAGTTCATCAAGCATCCTTTCTATGTCGGGCTGAGGAATGTATTCTCCCGGGTAAACCGAATATTCTTTGGTATGTTGAAAGATATTACTCATAAAAAATATTTTATTAATGAGGGTTCAATTGTTTTTAATTCCTTTTTCAAGTAAAGAGGCAACTGGCTATTTACTGCAACAGTTGCCTTTTCTTAAACGCCTTTTGCGTATCCCAATATCCCGTTTACCTATTCCTTAATCAACAAAACTGTATTCAGGCATTGCTATTTCCAGGTTATTTTCCACGCTGCTTACACCAGGTGCATTCCATGCAGCTTGCTCGGCATCCTGTTTCTCTGCAAATGAGCGGACTGTACCATCCAGCACTACCCTATTGTTAATGATCTTTATATTTATAGTAGCTGCGTCAATAAGCGCATTTCGACGAAACGCTGCATTAATTTGTTCTTTAACATCAGCCTCCATCACCCTCGGTTTTAACACAATTGAATTGATCACTGCTCTCACACCCTGCAAATGTTCAATAGCTGTTTTAGCATTGCTGCGTTGGTATTCCCATTCCGCCTCTCCATCCAGTCTCACAATTCCATCTTCCACATTTATTTTTATTCTTTGATCCTGCACACCGCTATGCCATTTCAATGCATTTAATACAGCCTGTGCAATTTCTGCATCTGTTTTCTTATCATGAGGTGATAGCCCCACCACAATATCTTCAGCTACTGCTTTTACACCATCAATTTTCCTGGCGGATTTTTCTGCGATTTTCTTTTTAAAGTAACTGTCTACCTGGCCCGATAGTGTGACAATACCATTCTTAACAGCTACGCCTATTTGTCCTGCGTTCAGCGCTGGTTGCCATTTGAGTTCTTCCAACACCTCGGTTTGAATTTGGAGATCGGTTTTCATACAGCAATATTTAATGTTAGCAAATTGAAATACAGCCGCTTTTACTGAGCTTTAAGTAAACGACGGTTATTGCTACAAAAGTAACAGGGGGAGCATGCAGCATAAATGATGGTAGTCAAGTAAAAATTTGACTGTGATCAAGAAAACAAGTGGCCAGCCGCCACAGTTTGAACTTATGTACGTTAGCTCATATTAGTAAATCACAAACAACAACACTTAACCTTAATAGCAGTTACTATCCAACTATCAGTAGAGGTTTTGCAGGCAGATCAGTGGTACAGAGCGTCTGGCTGAAAGATGAGTCTTTCCTGAATATGTACCAGGCCGGTAAACAAAAAGATGCTTTCTGGAGTTCAACCAGGATGATTGAATGTAAAGTAAGCTCTAACAGAACAATTAACAAAGTGGCGGCTATGATTATGTCGGCTTTACAAAAAATAATTATTTTCCGGTGAAAGCAGGTGATTCAAAACCATAATCCCTCTCCACCTTGCATATTCTTGTTTTGTAAGCACTATACCAATCGCTGCGGCCTTTTTGCTGGGCAATAATATGGTCTGCATGTTGTTTCCAGTTACGGATATTCTCCAGGCTGTCCCAGTAAGAAACAGTAATACCAATGTCATTCCTTGCAGATTCAATTCCTAAAAATCCAGGCATGCTGCTTCCTATGTTCACCATTAAATGAGCCATTTCTTCATATCCATCATCAACTGCTGTTCTGATAGATGTAAAAATTACTGCATAATAAGGTGGCGCAGGTGTGGTTGCTATCATAATCAGTTGAGTTATTTTATTTCCATTCGCATTTCAAGCAGCAATGGAGAGAAACCAAATTTTTCATAAGCCTTTATCGCAGGCTCATTTCC
>CAZDHQ010000020.1:0-9268 GCA_964505135.1 uncultured Ferruginibacter sp. | reverse complement strand
TTTCCATGGTAAACTTCCAGCCGCATTTCATGAATATTTTTTGATTGCGCCCACTGCGTTAAATGCTGCAATACCATCTTATTCACGCCGTTACCTCGATATTCCGGCTTCACAAACATAAAACCCAGATATGCATAATGAGTGTACTGCAAAAAATGTTTTGCTTCTTTGATCCATGCATAGCCTGATGCAATGATTGCACCGTCGGCTTCCACCACTGCTACTTCAGCATCTTGAGATGTGATCAAAAAATCAAGGTCATAATAAGTAGTAGGCGTTGTTTTTATAGTTGGATCTAAAGGCCTTTCAGCATTGATAACGCCCTGCTCAAATTCCAGCAGTGTCGGTTTATCATTCAAATCAGCGGTTCTTACTAACATAATATTAAACTGAAATCTAAACTAAACATCAAGCATACGCCGATGATAATTGATTTGACCAAGATGGTAACTTAAGTGGGTGCAAAGATGAAGCAATGTAAATTCAATACTCATTGGCTTATCCCAGATAAGGATTGGAAAATCATCCTGCATGTTTTGAACAGCTACTTCATTTAAACCAAGCTCAACAATCTTAATAGTAGCCTCCAGTTTATTAAGCAGTTCCTGCCTTGGAACATGCTTTAATGAAAACTCAAGCGAACGATCTCTGATATAGCCTGTGTTTGCAAATACAGCTCCTAAGTAAGTATTTAAATTGCCGATTAAATGCAGGCAGAGATTCCCGGCACTGTTCTTAACATCCTCCGATATTTTCCATATAACTGCTTCGCTTTTATAAAGGGCTATCTCCTCCTTTAGTTTATTTAAGTCACGTACAAAGAATATCTTTAGTGCATCAATTATCATAACACCTTTTGTCTCTTTGTTGAATTGTTTTACAATAGTACAATTTTGACCAAAACAATACACCGGTGAATGATGAATGGATAACCTGCAAAAATGTAAGCCATGAATAAAATCCTTATTGTCTTTTTGACAGCTACTTTATTTTACCAATGCGGTTCTCAACACAATGTAAATGCAGCACTTATAAAGGAAGAAGAATATGTTTGTCTTCCCTGTGGCTACGATTGCGATAGTACCGTACTATCCAAACCTGGTACCTGTGAAAAATGTAAAATGGAACTGGTTAAAAAATCTACCATCACTTTTTCAAACATTCATCCATCAGCACTTTACGCTTTTATACAATCAAAAGGAAAAGGCAATGTACTGCTACTGGATGTAAGAACTACCAACGAATTTGAAGGAACAGCACCCGAAAAATTTGGCAGGCTGAAAGGTGCAATCAATATTCCTGTTCAGCAGTTAAAAGAAAGATTAAGGGAGTTAAATAATTACAAAGACAAAGAGATTATCGTTTATTGCTCTCACAGTCATCGCAGCCCCGCAGCAAGCTACCTCCTAACGCAAAGCGGCTTCTCCAAAATAACCAACCTACAGCATGGTATGCATATGTGGAAACAGGATGTAACAGATAAAGAAAGTAATGACAGCCTCTATGTTACACAATAAGCCCTTCCATTCGTAGCAGGATATCCTGCTTTGGTCGCAACATTTTGGATGAGCGGCCCATATTGCTGATTAACTCATTAACTTGCCTATCAATGAATAAGGCATGGTATTCTAAAAAATGGGTTTCAGTGGTTTTGCACACTGCGGTGTGGATCATTCTCTTTTCTATGCCCTACCTGCTCAAGCCTTCTTTAAACGAAAACCGTCCGCATAATCGTGATGCAGAGCCAGCGTTGGTGCATCTCCGTTACGCATTAAATAACACGATTTACATTCTATTTTTTTATTTCAATGCAGTTTATTTGCTGCCCCGTTTTATTTTTAAAGGACGATACAAACAATACATCTCTTTCATTGTTGCCATATTTTTATTTATTCTTCTAATTACCTGGTTCCTGTTTTTTAGTATGATGAGCCAGGATCATTTTAATATCAGGGGACATATCTTATTCAATTTCTTTTTCTTCCTTTTTATTTTAGGTGGTAGCCTTGCTTATGGTATGATAAAAGAAAGAGCAAAAGAAGAAAGGCTGGCAAGTGAAAAGGAAAATGAAAACTTGAAAACAGAATTATCACTGCTGCGTTCACAGGCCAGCCCACACTTTATGTTTAACGTGTTAAACAATATGGTGGCATTGGCGAGAAAAAAATCTGATTTATTAGAACCATCATTGATGAAGTTTTCATCATTAATGCGATACATGCTCTATGATGCAGACGAAGCCACGGTTCCACTTGAAAAAGAAATGGAGTACCTGCAGAGTTATATTGATTTGCAACGCCAGCGTTTTGGCAGCAATGTGCAGGTAAATGTTTCTTTACAAAAGCCAGACAAACATTATGAACTGGAACCTATGTTGCTGATTCCTTTTGTGGAGAATGCGTTTAAGCATGGAACAGGCATTATTTTAGATGCACAGATTTTTATTGAGCTGCATGTAATCAACAACGTACTTTATTTTGAAGTAAAAAATAAATACGCACCAGCATCTATTGAAATAAAAGATAAGACAGCGGGCATTGGTTTAACCAATGTAAAGAGAAGGCTTTCGCTGCTGTATGGCGATAAACAAAAATTGCAGATAGAAAAAAAGGAAGACTGGTTTACCATTATACTTGAATTAAATTTACACTGATGCTTAGATGTATTGCCATAGATGACGAGCCGCTGGCGCTGGAATTACTGGAAGACAACATCAGCAAAGTACCTTACCTGCAACTGGTAGCCACTTGCAGTAATCCATTGGAGGCAATGAAAGAATTGGAAAAACAACCAGTTGACCTGATTTTTTTAGATATACAAATGCCCGGGCTAACTGGTTTACAGTTTATACAAAGCCTGGTGAATAAACCAATGGTAATATTGATTACCGCTTATGAAAAATATGCATTGGAAGGATATACACTTGACGTGGTAGACTATTTAGTAAAGCCTGTATCCGTAGAGCGTTTTATAAGAGCCTGTAATAAAGCCCGTGATTTGTATGAATTAAAAAACAAACCTGCTGCACCCGCAGACAGTATTCCATCTTATATTTTTGTAAATGCAGATTACAGTTTGGTAAAAATTGTATTGGATGATATTACATGGATTGAAGCATTAAAAGATTATATCCGCATTCATCTTCAAAATTCCAACAAGCCCATCATCACCAGGATGACGATGAAAAACATTGAGGAAATGCTTCCTGCAAGTAAGTTTATCCGTATTCATAAATCTTATATTGTATCCATTGCTGCAATCAGTTCTGTTAGAAAAACAAGTGTGATGGCAGGTGATATGGAACTTCCTGTAAGTGATAGTTACCAGGATTCGCTACTTAAACTCACTGGCCGTTTATCCTGAAATATTTCCGCTTTTCATTGCATTTTTTTGTATCAAAATACACCCTAAAAAATTCCGTTCCTGTTCATCGCAAGATTTCCTTTACACGTCTCAAATAAAATAAAAGCGTACTGTTACCTGTTAGTTTTGTGTCATCAATAAAAACTAGTTATGAAAAAGAATCTACTACTGATGCTGCTGATGTTAACTGCTTCACTGTATGTGGCAGCACAGTTTCCCGGAGCCAATGGTAAACCAGGCGGTGGCGCACCTGCTATCGGTCACGTATATGGTAAAGTGGTTGATGAAAATGGCGCTGCTATCAATGGTGCTTCTGTTTATTTACTGCAGGCAAAATTTGATACCGTTACTAAAAAAAGAAAAGAAGTTTTATTAAAAGGGTCTACCACCAAGGCCAATGGTGATTTTGATTTTTCGGAATTACCCATTATGCCACCGTTGAAACTAAAGATATCTGCTACCGGTTATGGAAACATTGAACAGATGGTATCCTTTATGCCAAAGATGGACAGCACACAGCCAAAACCAACCGCTGGTGGTGCTCCCAATATGGCAGCCATGATGGGCAATATGGATAAAGACCTTGGCAACATCAAGTTATTAAAAGATACCAAAAACCTGGAAAATGTCACTGTAGTTGCAAGTAAGCCATTGATGAAAATGGATATTGATAAAAAAGTTTTTAATGTAGAAAAAAACATAGTGAGTGCCGGTGGTACTGCGGTTGATGTAATGAGAAATGTACCTTCTGTACAAGTAGATATTGATGGCAATGTGAGCTTGAGAAACGCTATACCCCAAATATATATTGATGGAAGACCTACTACATTAACACTTGATCAAATTCCTTCTGATGCAATTGAAAGCGTGGAAGTGATTACTAATCCATCCGCTAAGTATGATGCATCAGGCGGTAATGCAGGTATACTCAATATTGTTTTGAAGAAAAACAAAAAGAATGGATTTAATGGTAACGTAAGAGCTGGTGTAGATAAACGTGGAGCAGTAAACGGTGGTTTAGATTTAAGTGTTCGCCAGCAAAAATTTAATTTCTCTATTGCCGGCATGATTAATCAAAACAAATCAAGAAGTACAGGAACTACTGATAGATTAAATTTATTTGAGCAGCCCAATACTTCTATCTTCCAAAACAATTACAACAAAACATCCGGTGCATTTGCTTTTGGACGTGTGGGCTTTGATTATTTTGCAACTAACAGAACTACGTTTTCTGTGTCCGGCGTAAAAGTGCACGGAGAATTTAAACCATTTGAAGAAATAACCATTAACACCGATAGTCTTTTTACTTCTGGGAAAGTGAGCAACTATTCCGAAAGAATCTCAACAGGAAAAAGAACTTTTAACGCAAATGGTTTTACCGTTGGGATGAAACATATTTTTCCAACAGACGGTGAAGAACTGACAGCAGATGTAAACTATTTCTCCGGTAAAAACAGTGGTGACAACAATTATACTACTACCTATTACACTTCTAATGGCGGAAGCAAAACAGGCGATTACATTCAGCAATTGATCAGCAATGGCACCAACAAATTTGTTACAATGCAAACAGATTATGTAAAACCATTTAAAAATTTGAAGTTGGAAACAGGCGCCAGAGTGCAACTACGCAATCTCACCAATGTGAATGATAACTACGTTTTCAATAATGGTACTAATAAATTCGATTTGATTACTGCCGCCACCAGCAATTATAAAAATACAGACAACGTATATGCTGCTTATCTTTCATTAAGTGGCAGTAAAAAGAATTTTGGTTATAAAGTTGGTTTAAGAGCAGAACGCTCTGATTATACCGGAACACTGTTAAGCGATAACAGCAAGTTCAGCAATAATTATCCCGTAAGCTTATTTCCATCTTTATTTTTAAGTCAGAAATTAAAGAGTAACCAGGAAATACAGTTCAGTGTTACAAGAAGAATCAACCGTCCGAATTTCTTCCAGTTGATTCCTTTTATTGATTACACAGATCCTTTGAACTATACAAAAGGTAACCCTGCCTTAAAGCCTGAGTTCACACAGTCTTTTGAAATGTCTTATTCAAAAACATTCAAGGCTAATAATACATTCATGGCTTCATTGTATTACAAGAAAACAACCGATTTGATTACACGTTTCCTACAAAACGATATTCATCCTGTAAATGGAGATACCATATTAGTTAATTCATATATCAATGCTAACAATAGCCAGTCTTACGGTGCAGAATTTACGAGTGTAAATACACTTACTAAATGGTGGGATATTAATACCAACGTGAATATTTACAATGGCAAGATCAATACCGGCATCAGCAGTGTAACAGACAATCAACTCTGGAGCTGGTTTGGTAAGTTCAATAGTAACTTTAAATTACCTGCTAAGTTCTCTGTACAACTTTCAGCATTGTATCAATCAAAAACAAACCTGCCTGTTAACCAGGGCGGTGGTTTTGGACCTCCAATGTTTGGTGCAGCACAGAGTTCATCACAGGGTTATATCAAACCAAGCTGGGGAATTGACTTAGCATTTAAGAAATCATTCCTTAAAAATGATGCAGCTTCTGTAACACTCAGCATCAATGATATCTTTAGAACAAGAGTGAATGAGCAATATTCTTATAGCGATTATTTTGTTCAAACGTATAGCCGCCTAAGAGATCCGCAAATGTTCAGGATCAACTTTGCTTACCGCTTTGGTAAGATGGATATGAGTTTGTTCAAAAAGAAAAATATGAAAACGGATATGCAGGGCGCAACAGAAGGAATGCAACAATAAATCAAGATAGCAAGTTAGGTTTTCGGTTCGTTAGAGTTAGCGTTGTAATAGTGCTGGTCACTTTACAACGCTTTTTTTATGCATCCAGTTCTCTGTCTACCTCTTCTATTTCTTTTTTGAAAGAAGGCTTCCCTAAAAATAGCCTGTCAAGCGTAAGTCCCTGTACCAGTACGGAAAAAACAACCACACAGTAAGTGATGAAAACAAAAAGATCTTTGTGTAAACGGTAAGTGAGTGTGAGCGCCAGAGCGATTGATATGCCTCCACGCAAGCCGCCCCACGTAAGAAAGAAAATAACATGGGAAGGCATTTTTTGCTGCAGCCTTACCACCAATGATGGGAGTAATATGGAAACATACCTTGCAAACAATACCACCAAAACAGTCGCTACACCGGCTTTCCAGTAGCGTTCATAGTGATCAATCGTAAGCAGTTGAAAACCGATTAAAGCAAACAGGATTACATTTAATATCTCGTCAATTACTTCCCAGAAAATATCAAGGTATTGCTCACTTTCTTCATTGATAGCATACTTCCTTCCGTAGTTACCAAAAAAAATTCCTGCGGCTACCATGGTAAGCGGAGATGATACATGAAGCCAGTCAGCCAACAACTGTCCACCCATCACCATAGCCAGAGAAAACATCACATGTATTTTTGGATCAGCCGTTTTGTACAATACCCTCACCCCTATAAACCCAATGGCAAGCCCAATCAATATTGCCCCCAGTACTTCAATGCTGAATACCTTTAATATTTCAATAAATGAAACGCCTTCTTCTGGTTTGTGAATTGCATTCAAACCAGATACAAATAGTATCAGCGCAACACCATCATTGAATAAAGATTCACCTGCAATTTTTACTTCAAGCGAAGGCGGTATTTCTGCCTGCCTGGTAAGACTGAGTACAGATACCGGATCAGTAGGTGAAATCAAAGCACCAAATAACAACCAATGTGTAAAAGGGAAATTAAATCCAACAAAAGGCCCAAGCCAATATAGCAATGCACCTATTACAAATGCGGAGATAGCCACACCAATGGTGGCGTATAAAAATACAGGCAACTGTTGCCGCCTTAGATCTTTGATCCTGATTTGTATGGTGCCGGCAAAGAGCAGGAAGTTAAGCAATACACCAATGAGCAGCTTTGAAAAATCTACATTGCTGATAAAGCTTGCAGCCACACTTACTCCAGGATGGCTGAAATGATTGGCAAGCAAAACGATCACCGATACCAAAATGGCAATCAGCATTACACCAACATTATTGGGTAGACGGATAAACCGCTGGTTTAAAATGGCCAAAAAAGAAGCCAGTATTATGATAAGAGAAATTACATTGTATAAATCCATCCTTTAATGGTTATACTATGCGTAACATAAGCACTGAAAAATTGTTATTCAGATTTCTGCATTGCTACCTCAAACTTAATTGGAGCTCTTCCTTTTAAGCCGGTATTTTTTATTTACTTCGGGGCTGTTGAAATATTCATCCAGTTCTTTTGGATCTGGATTTTCTTCTGCAATTGGAATATCTATCAGTTGAACCTGTGTTTGCTTTAATTCATCTTTTAATTTTCTTGATTTGGTAAGAATATCCGGATCCCTGTCTCCTATCAACCTATTCTCAAACAGCAGATATTCAAGCCGCTTAATTGCACTCCTTATCAGCGTAGCAGAATTCTGTTCATAAGAAGCCTGCGGCGCAGTGGCTTCTTTTACCGGTACCAATGCTACACCCACACTTGGCAATATTTTACCCGTAGTTTGCTGGCTACCACTGCCAAGTGAAGAGAATACTGTACCACCCAATGCAGTAGAAGCAGAGGCCAGGTCAAATGCAGTTCTTGAATGTTTTGTCTTCCTGATTTTCCTGTCCACAATTCTAAAACTGCTTTTAAGCTGTGTGATATATTTGTTGATTTCTGCAGTCAACGCACTAAAATCAGCCAATTGCTGAGGATAGTTTATATTGTCTCTAACAGAAATTTCTACCCTTGCTGTATCACTCACATGAAAGCGGGTATTACCGATAAAAAACAACTGAATCTTTTTTATTTTCTCTTTATCTAAGTCTTTTACAAAATCGAAAGGTACCACCCAGGTAAACTCATCGCCACACCTTGTAACCGGTGTAGTAGACTTAATTGGAAAATTGCTGATATAGCTAAGATCTTCTATCGGAAAGCTACCATTTTCACACTGTAATTTAAAGTTGATAGTATCACCTTCATCTACAAAGAAGTTGCTGGTTACCGTTGGTTTTACACGTGAAGGAACAATTTCCGTATTGTAAAACATCAGTGTAAAACTGGTATCCACTCTTTCTGAAGGATCATTCAGGTTCTGCACACTTAATTGAACCTTGTATTCATAGTCATACTTTAGACGACCGGAAAGGAAGTAAGATTTTTCTGCTTTAAAGGTAAGCAGGCCATTGTCCTTGTTTATTTTCAACCCAACTGGTGAGTTCTTCATAAACCAATAATACCTGTCTGGCTCCCGGTTTATTACTAACTGATAATTCAGCGTAGAATCTACATGCAGGGTAATGTATGGATTAAGATTTTTAATTCTTAAAACACTATCTGCAGCATACTTGGTAACGGCATTGGTAGTATCAATAGTTACCTGTGCGGAAGCAATATGAAAGCAGAAAAAAGAAGTAAGCACCAGAATAAGTTTTCTCATGTATCGATCAGCGGATTTATCAAGAATGCTGCAAAAATAAAGAATATGCGTACTCAATTGATGCTTTTGACAAAATGAAATATTTAACCAAACTTAAGCATCATTTTAAGCATAAATCCCTATTGAGTTCTGCACTGCATTTATTATCTTTCAATCGTGGAGAAACTCAAACTGGCCCTGGACAGAATTTCTGTGCTGGAACCCTCCAGCAGCAAGCATTTTATAGCAGCATGGCAGCATTGGCAAGTACCAAAAGATCACCTGCTTTTAAGAGAACATGCTATTAGTGATTATATCTATTTTATTGAGAAAGGAGTTGCAAGAATTTTTTATTATAAAAATGGCAAAGAAATAACAGAATGGATTGCATTGGATGAACAGTTTTTTCTTTCCATCACCAGTTTTTTTAATCGTGTACCAAGTCACCTTATCATT
>CAZDHQ010000019.1:11523-15609 GCA_964505135.1 uncultured Ferruginibacter sp. | reverse complement strand
CGGTAATGGAACAGTAGATGTTTATCCGAATGTAGATATGGGTGTTGGCCCGGGCATGAAAAAGGAGTTGCCGGAGATAAAAGATTTTACAAGAATGGTTCCTGCAAAGGACTTTGTAAAATATGAGGATAAACAATTCAAAGAAGACAAACTGGCTTTTGCAGATGCTAATTTTTTGCAGGTGTTTTCTATTCCATTAATGGAGGGAAGCGATAAAGAAGCATTGGAACAGCCAAACAGTATAGTGATATCAAAAGCATTTGCAAAAAAGTATTTTGGTGATGCACCTGCTTTAGGTAAATCATTGATAATTGGCTTACGTAACGCCGTTTATAAAGTAACGGGTGTATTTGATAAAGTGCCAGACAATTCACATTTTCATTTTGACGCTTTTATCAGTCTTTCTACTTTTCATATTCAAAATCCAACGTGGAGCAATTTAGGTCAGTTTACCTATTTAGTATTAAATAAAAATATAGATCCGCTAAAATTGGAAGCCAAGTTTCCGCAGCTGGTGGCAAAATACGTGGTGCCGGAAGTGCAGCATGATATGGGTATTAGTTTAGCGGAAGCACAGAAATCAGTGAATTCATTTGTTTTTGGATTGCAACCGCTAAAAGATATTCACCTATATTCTCATACCAAATATGAACTGGAACCAAACGGTGATATACAATATGTTTATATCTTTTCTGCATTGGCAATATTCATTTTATTACTTGCCTGTGTAAACTTTACCAATCTGTCAATAGCACGTTCGGTTAAAAGAGCAAAAGAAGTTGGCGTAAGAAAAGTGATGGGCTCGGCAAGGTCTCATTTAATAAAACAATTTCTTTCTGAATCAGTGTTGGTAAGTTTTGGTTCAATGTTGTTGGCCTTTGTACTGATTGTTTTACTTCTGCCATACTTTAACCAGGTGGCAGGTAAGCAAATAAATCTTGACTATTTTTTGAATTACAAGTTCCTGGTATTGATTCCTGTGTTGATATTTTTTGTAGGCATTATAGCCGGTATTTATCCTTCATTTTTCTTATCCTCGTTTAACCCGGTAAAAGTTCTCAAAGGGTCTGTGGTAAAGGGGAAGCAAAAAAATATATTACGCAGTGGCTTGATCGTCTTCCAGTTTTTTGTTTCTACTGCTTTGATTATCGCAACTGCTATTGTTTACCAGCAGCTCAGTTATATGCACAATAAAAAGTTGGGTTATGATAAAGAACAGGTATTGTTTTTACCAGACGGAAGATTGATGGATAAAAGCCAGGATGCTTTTAAACAGGAGCTTTCAAAAGATAGCCGGGTAGTAGCTTCTTCTATTTCCAGGTCTGTTCCGGGAAATGATTTTATGGATGGCACACAGGTACATCCGGTTAATGACAATGGAAACGGCTCAGAAATTCACATGAATATATATCATGTGGACTACGATTACTTAAATACGCTGGGCATGCAGGTTAAGCAGGGGCGTTATTTTTCAAAAGAACTTCCTACGGATTCTGCTGCTGTAGTAATAAATGAAGAAGCGGCTAAGCAACTGGGTTGGGATCAATCTACAGCGATTGGAAAAACAATTGTACGCTCCGGTCAGCAGCGTTTTCAAGTGATAGGTGTTTTGTCTGATTTTCATTACACATCTGCAAAAGAAAAAATTGCACCGCTCATGATGATGCTGGGAAGCAATTACGGTGGTTTAATTGTGAAGATTAAGAGCAATGATGTCTTTGGATTTTTAAATGACCTTAAAACTAAATGGAATTCATTCAGTCCAAAAGGCCCGTTAACTTATTATTTCTTAGACGAAAAATTTGCTTCACTGTATGCAAGTGAATTAAAGATACAGCAGATATTTTCGGCATTTGCATTGGTTGCTATTTTAATTGCTGCATTGGGTTTGTTTGGATTGTCTGCGTTTGTTATAGAGCAGCGAACAAAAGAAATCGGTATAAGAAAAGTATTGGGTGCTTCTGTTCAGCAACTGCTGCTGTTAGTATCAAAAGAATTTTTAGCGCTGGTGATGATTGCTTTTTTGATTGCGATTCCTGTAGCCTATTGGAGCATGCACAAATGGCTGCAAGGTTACGCCTATCGCATCAGCATAGGAATGGGAGTATTTGCGCTGGCGGGCTGTATGGCATTGTTGATTGCTTTATTTACAATCAGCTTCCAGGCCATCAAGGCGGCAATGGCAAATCCGGTGAAGAGTTTGAGAACGGAGTAGCTGAGGGTATGATTGCTGATTTGATGATGTCGGATTTTTTGGGCCTGCATTATTACACGGTTCTTTTGTTGAATGGTTGATGAGGGATTTAAAAATATCACATCATTAATCTTAAATATAAAATCATTAGCTCTTGATAAAAAACTTTTTTAAAATCGCTGTAAGAAACCTACTCAGGAACAAGGTATACGCTTTCATTAACGTGATAGGCCTTTCTGTGGGATTAACGGGGTGCCTGGTGGTGGCCACCATGGTGATGAATGAACTGTCTTATGATAGGAGTTGGAAAAAAAGTGATCGTATTTACAGGGCTAATTTTAATGATTCGGGTACGCATGAAACAGTACCGGTTGTATTGTCTGGGATGGCACCTTCGTTAAAGCAACATTTCCCTGAAGTGGAGAATTATTGCAGGCTGGAAAAACGAAGGAAGAGCTTTAGCATCAATGATAACAAGGTTACTATTGATTGTATTACAACAGAGGCATCATTCCTGGAGGTTTTTAATGTAGACTTTTTACGAACATCTTCGCTTACAGGTAAGAGCGGTTATAGAAGTGTTATTCTAACCAAAGAAATTGCAGATAAATATTTTGCCGGACTTAATCCCATCGGGCAACCTATAAAAAACATACTCGGAACCGGTAGTTTTGATTCTGTTAACTATATCGTTACAGGTGTTATAAAAGAAATTCCTTACAATTCTCACCTAAGAGCAGCAGCAATAGTTTTAAGAGAATTTGGTACAGATGACAATGTACTTACCGAATGGGGCAATGGTATGTTGTACGCTTCTTATTTACTCCTCAAGCCTGGAACCAATATTAGCCAGTTTCAAAAGAAAGTAGACCGCTGGTACGCATCCATAGTGAATGAAGCAGTATTTAAGAGCACTACGTTTCAACCGCTTCAGCAAATTTATCTTCACTCTGATTTTGCTGAGGGTTATCAGCAGGTAATTGGCGATATGCAGCAGGTGTATATTTTTTCAGGAGTAGCAATTGTTTTGTTGCTGATAGCTTGTTTTAATTTTATCAATCTTACCACTGCAAGAGCATTAAAAAGAGTAGCGGAGACAAGTGTAAGAAAGGTATTGGGTGCAAACAAGCCCCAACTAATTGCACAGTTTCTATTTGAATCACTGGTGTTTTTTGTATTGTCATTTCTCATCTCCATGGCGTTATATCCGTTGCTGATGCAATTAATGGAAAGCTACCTTGGCCATACACTTGATACCGGTTTATTGCAAAACATTCAATTATTAACTACAGTCTTTTTTATACTGCTCTTAATTAGTCTATTCACTGGTATTTATCCTGCATTGTTTGCGGCCAGCATAAAACCTGCTACAGCATTAAAGGGAAAATTAACTGCAGCCCCCGGCAGTAATGGCTGGTTGAGAAAAACATTGGTAGCTGTCCAGTTTTCAATGGCCATTATCATATTTATTGCTGTAATAGTAGTTAGAAAGCAATTATTCTTTTTAAATAATGCAGATATTGGTTATGATAAAAACAATCTTCTTCAGATAAACTATACTTTTTGGGGAGAGGCCGGCAGTGTATTTAAGCAGGATGTAAAGAGAATAGCCGGTGTTGAAAATGCCAGCCTTACAAGGTGGAGTCCTGGGAGTGGAGGAGGAAGTATGACAATGCAGGTAGCCGATTCTGTGAGTAATACTAAAACAACCGTTTGGTTTATTGATGGTGACCTGGATTTTATTCCCACATTAAAACTGCAACTAAAAAAAGGACGTTTGCTCAGCAATCAGTTTAGCGCAGATATAATTGATCCAACTATTTTCTTTAAGACAAATGAACCGGAAAAAGTTGCAGAAGCACAGGCAAAGCAGTCCATATTGTTTACTGACT
>CAZDHQ010000019.1:0-11513 GCA_964505135.1 uncultured Ferruginibacter sp. | reverse complement strand
AGTGAAATTGGAGCTTAAGGACCTAAATCAAAGTTCTGCTAAAGTGCCTGGGGTACCCGTAGGTGTCATAAGCAATTTTCACAACGAGTCAATGAAAAAACTGATGCAGCCTTGCGTGATAAAGGCAAATGAACACATTACATATGGAAGCATGCTGATAAGGGTAAAACCAGGTGCAGCTGCACAGGTAATAAGCTCCTTGAATAAATTGTGGGTTAAGTTTTATCCTTTACAAACACTCAATTATCAATGGGTAGATGAGGCACTTGCTAAGCAATATGAAGCTGAACGAAAAGCGGAACAGCTCTTTTTATTTTTCAGTATTCTGTCTGTGTTTGTTGCATGCCTAGGCTTGTTTGGTTTAGCAAATTTCTCAACTGAAGTGCGTACTAAAGAGATTGGTATCAGGAAAGTATTAGGTGCCAGCACAGCAATGATTACAACGCTTATTTCAAAGGAATTTTTAACGCCGGTTTTTATTGCCATCATTATTGCATCCCCCATAGCATATATGCTGATGAATCATTGGCTACAGGATTATGTATATCGAATCAATATAAGCTGGTGGATGTTTGCTGTTGCTGGATTAGTAGCTGTACTGATTGCATTAACCACAGTAGGCTTCCAGGCCATTAAAGCAGCAATGGCTAATCCGGTGAAGAGTTTGAGAACAGAGTAGAAGAATGTCTGAAGGCGGATTTGTTGATGTATGATTTTAGGAGTTGCTGTATGGTTAAATTGTTCAATGATTTGATGAGGCCGTTAAAATCTTACCTCTTCAATCTTAAATATTAAATCTCTTTAGTCATGATAAAAAATTATTTAAAACTTGCTTTTAGAAATATTTTAAAGCACAAGTTTACTTCCTTCATCAATTTAGTTGGCCTTACCATTGGTCTCACCTGCTGCTTACTCATAACTACGTATATACTGGATGAACTGAGTTATGATCAATACAATAAAAACGCAGATAATATCTACCGGGTGCAAAGAGATTTTTACAGCACTGATGGAAAATTGGCTTTAAAGCTAAGTACTGTAGCGCCCGCTTTTGGATATTACCTACCAACAGATTTTCCTGAAATTAAAAAGATGACCAGGTTGCTCAGCAACGGTCAATCAACTCCTTTCCGTTACCAGGAAAAAAAGTTTAATGAGAAGGATGTATATTTTGCTGATGAAAATTTGTTTGATGTATTTACAGTAAAGCTGTTAAAAGGTGATCCAAAAAGGGCACTGGCAGATCCTTTCTCCATGATGCTGACAGAAGAGGCAGCAAAAAAATATTTCGGCGAAGAAGATCCCATCAACAAAGTAATTCGCTTTAACAGCCAAGTAGATTTTAAAGTAACAGGCATTTATAAAGCATTTCCATCCAATTCACACATTCACCCCGGAATGCTGCTCTCTTTTAATTCATTAAAAGATTCTTCTGTTTATGGCGAAGAGCAATTGCGTACAAGCTGGAGCAATAATTCTTTCTTTACTTATGTGTTGCTGCCCGATCATTTCAATCCAAGAAATATGGAGGCCCGTTTCCCTGCCTTTATTGATAAACACATGAATCACCAGGATTACCAGGGAAAAAATCCATCGCAGTACACAACGCTTAACCTGCAAAAGCTTACGGGCATCCATTTGTATTCACACACTGATTATGAAGCAGAGCCAAACGGTGATATCAAACGGGTATATATTTTTTCTGCTATTGCGTTGTTCATCTTGTTGATTGCATGTATTAATTACATGAACCTTTCCACAGCAAGGTCTGCATTAAGAGCAAAAGAAATTGGAATACGCAAAGTAATTGGTGCAAGAAAAAATGAATTGATTTTCCAGTTCCTTGGTGAATCTGTTTTGCTTTGTGCAGTTGCTATTGTGTTGGCTTTTGGTTTCACTTATTTGTTATTGCCATTGTTAAATGATGTGGCAGGTAAGCAGGTTTTGTTTGAAGTATTGTTGGATTGGAAGACCATCGTACCATTAATACTTACACCATTTGTAGTCGGCATTATTGCAGGCATTTACCCGGCACTGTTCATGTCTTCCTTCCAGCCGGTAAAAACTTTGAAAGGTTTATTTAAAGTGCAGGGCAGCAGTATTTCCTTTAGAAAAGTATTGGTGGTTACACAGTTTTCCATCAGTATCATTTTGATCATTACTACCATGGTAGTGTTCCAGCAATTGCATTATATGCAGCGCAAATCGCTGGGCTTTGATAAAGACAGGATTGCTACCATGGCTTACACCAATGAAGTAAGCAAACAGTACGAATCATTCAGAACAGCTTTATTGCAAAACAGTGATTTCAAAAGCATGACAAGATCATCCCGGATACCAACCGGGAGATTACTGGATGATATGGGTGCATCAACCTTGAGCGGCGACTCTATGGTGCCTGTAACTACAGAGATTAAGTATGTAACATCTGATCATGATTTCGTATCTACGTTTGGAATTCCCATTGTAGCCGGCAGGTATTTCTCAAGAGACTTTGGAACCGATACAGCTTCTTTTGTAATCAATGAAGCCGCGGTAAAAGCACTTAACTGGAAGTCGCCGAAGGAGGCTGTAGGAAAAGATTTTGTATATGGCGGCATTAAAGGTCATGTAATTGGCGTGATCAATGATTTTCATTTTGAATCCATGCACCAGTCCATTATTCCAATGGTGTTTATTATGCTGCCACCAAACAGGCAATACTACAATGCGTTTTCTGTAAAGATCAGCAGCAGCGATACCAAAGCATCTATAGCCAAACTGGAGGCAACATGGAAAAAATATTTCCCTGAAACACCATTTGATTACACATTCCTGGATGAAAAGTTTGATAAGCTATACGAAGCAGAACAGCGACAGGCAACGCTGTTCACTTCGTTTGCCTGCATTGCTATTTTTATTGCCTGTCTTGGTCTGTTGGGTTTATCCGCATTCGCTATATCGCAACGCATAAAAGAAATTGGAGTAAGAAAAGTATTGGGCGCCAGTACGCAAAGCATTGTAGGCTTACTATCAACAGACTTTTTAAAGCTGGTAATAGTAGCCGCAGTGTTTGCATTTCCCATTGCATGGTATGCGATGCACAACTGGCTGCAGGATTTTGCTTATAGAACTAACATTCATTGGTGGGTATTTATTATTGCAGGTGTACTGGCGGCTGCTGTGGCATTCGTTACCGTTAGTGTGCAGGCCATCAGGGCAGCAGTGAGTAATCCCGTGAAGAGTTTGAGAACGGAATAAGATGTCGGATGTCTGATTTGCTGATGTCTGATTTTGGGACAAGCTTTTGAATATGGATTGAACATCGTTGTGTCACTCACTTGTACTTGTAGTAACCCCGTCAGCGGTAATATTGAGCGAAGCCGAAATGCCCTGACGGCGGTTATAGCTCAATAAAAAAATACAAGTACAAGTGAGTGACACAACCGGCGATGAATAAAGAACGAATGCTGGTGAAAAAAAATACATCTGCAAAGAATAAACATTATTACCTGTCAACAACACTATTAATCATAGCCATCATCTAAATCGTAAAAGTCATGATCAGAAATTATTTTAAAACAGCCTGGAGGAATATCACATCTACGCTGGGATATAGCTCACTCAATATTGCCGGGTTGGCGATTGGAATGGCGGTAGCATTGCTGATTGGATTGTGGGTGCATTACCAATATTCGTTTGATAAGTTTTTACCTGATCATAGCAGGCTTTACCGGGTGCAAAGAAATTATAACAGCAATGGTGACACGCTTACTTTTCAAACTACTTCACTGAAATTATCAGATGCTTTAAGAAATGAAATTCCTGAAATAGAATACGTGGCTGAAAGTGACTGGATGGGATCGCATGGCTTAATGGTTGGCGATAAAAAAATTTATATCAAAGGCGGACAGGTGGGCCAGGATTTTTTGAAGATGTTTCAGTATCCTTTTGTAAAAGGAAGTGTTAATGCTGCATTGGCTGAACCGGCTTCCATTGTATTGACTGAGTCAACAGCCAAATCACTTTTTGGAAATGATGATCCTATTAATAAAATAGTTCGCTATGATAATACCAGTGATTTAAAAGTAACGGCTGTTTTAAAAGACCTTCCGAAGAATTCTACTATCAATTTTAACTTTTTGGTTCCGTCTACCTATGCCTTCCAGTTTTATAGCAGGGCAGAAGCAGCAAAATATTTTGGGAATAATAACCTGCAAATTTTTGTAAAACTAAAGCCTGGCATTAACTACGCACAGGTGGCGCCAAAAATCAGGAACATAGAACATGTGGAACAAACCAGTCCCAATGCAATGAACTCCTATATTACACTGCAGCCAATGGAGCGCTGGCATTTATATTCTAAGTATGTAAATGGAAAAGATACCGCCGGCTTTTTGGAGTATGTAAAAATGTTCAGCATTATTGGCTTGCTGGTGCTGTTGATAGCCTGCATCAATTTTGTAAATCTTACCACGGCAAGATCAGAAAAAAGAGCGAAAGAAGTGGGTGTAAGAAAAGCCATCGGCTCACAGCGCAAAGACCTGGTGATCCAGTTTTTATCTGAATCATTTTTATTAACCCTTGTAGCTGCTGTATTTTCACTGATTTTGGTTGCCCTGGCATTGAGCCCTTTTAATGATCTTACGGGCAGCCATATTAAACTGCCTGTTTCAAGCATTTCTTTTTGGACGATACTGCTTGCCGGTGTTACAGTTATTTCGTTGCTTGCTGGCAGCAGGCCTGCGTTTTATTTATCTTCCTTTCAGCCGGTGAAAGTTTTAAAAGGAACGATGAAAACCGGCAAAACGGCATCCTGGTCAAGAAAGGGTTTAGTAATTGCACAGTTTACCTGTTCCGTTGCTTTGATCATTAGCACGGTGATTATTTACCGGCAGATACAGCATGCTAAAGACCGGCCTACCGGTTACGATATCAGCAGGCTGATGAGTACAGACGTAAACAACGACATTGAAAAAAATTTCACCGCCATTAAAAATGAGTTGATTCAAAAGCGTATAGCCGAAAGCGTTACTACCAGCACCAGCCCGGCAACAAATGTGTATTGGCATACGGATATAGATAAATGGACGGGTAAGAATGCAGGTGAAACGATAGAGATGGGGCTCATCCTTGTGTCCGGTGATTATTTTAAAACAGTGGGGATGCAAATGAAAGAAGGAAGAGATTTTAAAAGTGAGTTGGATTCTACTAGCGTAGTATTTAATGAATCTGCCATCAGGCGCATGAGGCTGAAAGATCCGGTAGGACAGGAGATAACCTGGAACGAAAAGAAATTTACTATTGCAGGTGTAGTAAAAGATGCCTTGATGGTATCGCCTTTTACTGCTGCAGATCCAACCATGTTTGTGTGTGAACCAAATGTGCATGCAAATATGATTTATAAATTGGCTCCGGGTATAAAAACACAGGATGCCATCAGTCAACTTACGTCCATCTTTAATCGCTTCAATCCATCTTATCCATACATCTATTCATTTGCGGATGATAACTATGCTGCTAAGTTTGACCTTGAAGTGCTGATTGGAAAGTTGGCAGGTCTGTTTGCTGCGTTGGCTATCTTTATTTCCTGTCTTGGTTTGTTTGGATTAGCAGCATATGTAGCAGAGCAGCGTACAAAAGAAATAGGCATTCGCAAAGTGTTAGGTGCTTCTGTACAGCAAGTGTGGTTGTTGCTTTCAAAAGATTTTATTGTATTGGTTGTATTGAGCTGCATCATTGCCAGCCCGCTGGCGCTGTATTTTTTAAGTGACTGGCTGCAGAAGTATGAATACCGTATTCATATTGGTGCCGGTGTTTTTGTATTCTCAGCTTTGATAGCAATTGCGATCACATTGCTCACCATTAGTTTCCAGGCGATAAAAGCAGCGGTGGCAAACCCTGTTAAAAGTTTGAGAACGGAGTAATAATAGCTGATGTATGATTTGTTGATGTTGGATTTTGAAGCCGGCTCTTGAATATGAATTTAGTATCGTTGTGTCACTCACTTGTACTGTTTTTTCTTTGCTCATCAATGTGGAGCTGTACAAGTGAGTGACACAACGATGATGAGCAGAGACCAAATGCTAAGACCACAATTATAAACTAACAATAATGATAAAAAACTATTTCACCATCGCCTTACGTGCATTAAGTAAAAGCAAGGTTTTTACGGCAATCAATGTTGTAGGTCTTGCTATCGGCATCAGTGCTTCACTGGTAATTTTTTTATTGGTGAATTATCATTTTTCTTTTGACCAGTTTGAAACAGGCAAAGAAAGAATCTACCGGGTTACATCCAATTTTAGTTTTTCCGGGGAGATATACCATAATTCCGGGGTTTTTGATCCTATGCCGACAGCAGTCAAATCCTCTTTAACAGGGCTGGATGCAGTAGCGCCGATCAGAACCTGGAATGGGGATGCGCTGGTATCCGTTCCCGTTAGTAGCCAATCGGCCCCGACGATTTTTAAGCGTCAGAAAGACATCGCTTTTGCAGATAGTAATTTTTTGAAACTGGTGGGTTATACCTGGCTTGCAGGATCTGTTAGTACAGCCTTAAACGAGCCTTATCAAACGGTATTGACAGCATCTGCTGCCAACCTGTATTTTCCCGGGCAAAACCCTAACAATGTCATCGGAAAATATATTCTTATTGATGACACTGTTAAAGCAGTTATCAGCGGCGTGGTAAAAGACATAGAAGAAAATACTGATTTTAATTTTAAAACATTTATTGCGTATTCAACGCTGGAAAAAACTACACTTAAACCCGAAAGCTGGAATGACTGGAATTCAACTAACGGTGCCCAGCAACTTTTTATAAAGCTTTCCACGGCCACTCATCCGGCGCAAATAGAAAAACAGGTAGCGGCGTTATACCAACGGAACTATAAACAGGAAGCAGGTGATAACAGTAAAACCTGGCATACATTACAGCCATTAAGTGATCTTCATTTTAACAGTGATTACGGTGTTTATAATGCTGCCACTGCTCATAAACCCACATTGTATGGATTACTGGCAGTCGCTATTTTTTTATTGCTGCTTGGTTGTATTAACTTTATCAATCTTACCACTGCTCACGCCACGCAGCGGGCAAAAGAGATTGGTATTAGAAAAACAATGGGAAGCTCGAGAGGGCAATTAATCATTCAATTTTTGAATGAAACCCTGTTGTTAACGTTTACTGCTACACTATTATCCGTTATCCTGACGCCGCTTATCTTAAAAGCATTTGCCGGTTTTATCCCGGGAGATTTACATTTTGATTTGCTTAGCAGTCCTAAAGTTGCAGGCTTTTTACTAATGCTGATGCTGGTAGTAACCTTGCTGGCAGGCTTTTACCCGGCGTTAGTGCTTTCAGGGTTTAAACCTGTGACAGTACTTAAAAACCAGGCCTTTTCAAACAGCAGCAGAACCCGTTCTGCATGGCTGCGTAAATCTTTAACTGTATCACAGTTTGTGATAGCGCAGCTATTTATCATGGCTGCCATACTGGTAAGCAAACAAATTACTTTTTCAGTAAATAAAGACCTTGGTTTTAAAAAAGATGCATTGCTGTACCTGCAAACAAACTACTATGATACGGTAAAGAATAATAAATATGTGCTGATGGAAAAATTAAAATCCATACCTGGCATTGAGGACATTAGCTTAAGCAGCGCACCGCCATCATCCAATAACACCTGGAGCAGCACCATGAAATTTAAAGATGGTAAGAAAGAGATAGAGGCTGATGTGCAGCAGAAATATGCTGATACTAATTACATTAAATTATTCAAACTTAGGTTGCTGGCTGGAAATAATTTCAAAGCAAGCGATACGGTTAATTCGTTTGTGATCAATGAAACCTTCGTTAGGGCTTTAGGATTTAAACAACCTGAAGACGCCATCGGCAAAATATTGGATTGGAATAGTAAGCAAATTCCTATAGTAGGTGTGGTAGCCGACTTTCACCAGAAATCTTTACGGGAACAAATAAAGCCATTGGTAATTGCAAGCTGGCAAAATGTGCAGCGAACCATCAATATAGCATTACAACCAACTGCTGAAGCCAGCGCCTGGAAACCCACCATCAGCAAAATAGAACAGGCATGGAAGCAAGTGTATCCAAAGGATGATTTTGAATACCAGTTTTTTGATAAAGACATTGAAAAATATTATGAGTCGGAACAGCATATAGCGAGCCTGCTGAAATGGGCAACCGGTCTCGCCATATTTATCAGTTGTCTTGGGTTGCTTGGCCTGGTAATTTATACCACCAACCAAAGAACAAAGGAGATTGGTGTAAGAAAAGTTTTAGGAGCATCTGTATCTCAAATAGTGCAAATGATCACCAAAGATTTTATTTTGTTGGTACTGCTTGCCTTTATCATTGCAGCACCCATTGCCTGGTTTGCTATGAACCAATGGCTGCAAAATTTTGCTTACAGAACAGGAATCAGTTGGTGGATTTTCGTTTTGGCAGGAGCATCCATGATTTTGATTGCATTGTTTACACTGGCTTTCCAAACGATCAGGGTGGCGGTGGCTAACCCGGTGAAGAGTTTGAGAACGGAGTAAAGGAATGCCTGATGTAGGATTTATGATGGCTGATTTTTTGGAACCAGCTGTTGAATAGGAATTAAACATCGTTGTGTCACTCACTTGTACTTGTAGTAACCCCGTCAGCGGTTGCAAACCCTGATGGCGGTTATAGTTGAATAAAGGTATGCGGTACAAGTGAGTGACACAACGATGATGAGTAAAGAGCCAATGTTAAGTACATAATTTTAAAACGCATCAGGTGCTTGCACTCATCAACAATTAAGCAATGAAACAATTCAGCCATAATAAGCCAATCACATCAATCATAAATAATCATGATTAAGAATTATCTAACCATCGCCTGGCGCAATATCATCAAGCGCCCTTTCTTTTCTGTACTAAATATTGCAGGATTGTTTGCAGGCATCAGCTTTGTACTATTGATCAGCGCTTATGTGTGGAGTGAAGTGCAGGTAAACAGGAACCTTCGCAATGCAAAACAGCAATACTTTTTGCAGAGCAAATGGAAGGACGATAACATGGGTATTGCCATTACTACATTGGCGCCTGTTGCAAAGCGGTTGAAAGAAGTTTATCCAACGCTGGTGGCCAACTATTACCGCTGGGATGGTATTACGTCCGGTGTTTCAAAAGGAGAAAAGAGTTTTAGAGAAGGGATACAATTGGGCGACAGCACCGTGTTGAACATGTATGGATTTGAGTTGCTGCATGGCAACAAAGCAACGGCCTTATCCGAGCCTTATTCAGCAGTGATCACCGCTGCCACTGCTATCAAGTATTTTGGTAAAACAGATGTGGTAGGAGAGAGCCTTACTATTCAAAATTTTTCTGGTGGTAAAAGAGAATTTGCTATTACAGGTGTGCTGAAAGGGTTATCAAAAAATTCTGTTACCAACCTGAATGAGAATAATAACAATACCATTTTTATTCCTGCCAATACGTACACTTATTTTGGTCGTACTAATATGGACGACTGGAATAATACATGGATACCATCTTATATTGAATTAAAAGAAGGTGCCAGTGTAGCCAGTGTTGAGAAAGCAATCAAACAACTGATGCAGACCAATGCTTCGGATGTTATCAGGGCTAATCTCACCATTCAATTGATACCGCTTGAGTCTTACTACCTTAATTACAATAATGGATTGGTGAAGAAAATGCTGTACACATTGTCTTTTATCGGTTTATTTATTTTACTGATGGCGGTTGTTAATTTCATCAATATCGCTATCAGCAGCGCAGGCAACAGGATGAGAGAAATTGGTGTAAGAAAAGTATTGGGAGGAATGAAGACACAATTGATTGCACAGTTTTTGGCTGAATCTTTTATTCTTGTTTTGTTGGCAACATTAATAGCGATGATTGCTTATCCTTTATTAAGTCCATGGTTTAGTGATATGGTGGGCAGGGATATTCCTTCTTTATTTTCATTTCCGCTTTATTTCGCTGCTTTACCGTTTGCGTTGGTGTTATTGGTGGGATTGTTAGCTGGCGCTTATCCTGCTTTTGTGTTGTCATCCGTTAATACCATCAATTCTTTAAAAGGCAAAATCAAAACAGTAAAAGAAAATATCTGGCTGCGTAAATCTTTGGTAGGTTTCCAGTTTGCCATTGCATTAATTGTTTTGAGTTCTGCTACAATAGTTACCATGCAGGTAAATTATTTTTTCAGTAAATCGCTTGGCTACAACAAAGATTATGTTGTTTCATCACAGGTGCCGAGAGACTGGAGCCCGGAGGGTGTGAGAAAGATGGAAGTGATAAGAGATGAATTTGAACGCATGCCTGAAGTAAGCAGTGTTAGCTTGTCTTACGAAATTCCAAACGGCATGAATGGCGCACAACCGTCGGTTTATAATCTTGGCTCCGATTCGTTGTCGGCCATACCCATGCAGTCCCTTGTTACAGATGAAAACTACCTGGAGACTTACCAGATACCACTTTTAGATGGTCAATTCTTTGACAGCCAGCGACAGGATTCAGGTAAAATAATTCTGAATGAAAAAGCAGTGAAAGCATTGGGATATAAAACGGTGTCGGCTGCCATTGGCAGGCAGGTAAGGATACCCAATGACCCAACCGTTTTTACGATTAAAGGGGTGGTGAAAGATTTTCATTTTGGATCTATGCAGGCAGGCATACAGCCGCTTGTATTCTTTGATGTAAATACAGCCCTTGCACATCGATATCTTTCATTCAAGTTAAAGCCTGGCAATGTATCAGCTTCCATTGAAGCCATTCAAAAAAAATGGAGACAGTTAATGCCCGGTAGCGCATTTGAATATAGCTTTATGGATGATACACTCAAAAAGTTGTACGCAACTGAAATACAGTTAAAGAAAGCAGCTTATGCAGCCACTGCACTTTCACTTGTCATTGTTTTCCTGGGTGTACTCGGGCTTGTTTCATTGAGCGTACAAAAAAGAATAAAAGAAATTGGTATCAGAAAAGTATTAGGTGCTTCTATCGGCGGCATCATGCAATTATTTATTAGAGAGTTTGTGATGATCATCTTAGTTGCTGGTTGTATTGCCGTTCCGCTGGCTTATATCGCCATGAACAAATGGCTGAATAATTATGCATCGCATATCAGTATATCAGCAATTCCATTTGTGGTTTCCATGCTGCTGCTGGCAATGGTTACCATGCTGTTGATTATGCTGCAAACATTCAAAGCTTCTGTGGCTAACCCGGTGAAGAGTTTGAGGACGGAGTGAGAATGACTAATGTAGCATTTGCGGATGTCTGATTGTACAAAATTGTTGAATGGTTGTATGGTTAAATGGCTGCCATTGTCGGCTATAAAATTCTTAAATTTTTTATATATCAGAAGCCTGGTAAAGCGGCTGCATTTACAAACAATTGAACAATAAAACAATTAAACTATATAGCTGTAAGGATCATGGTAGGGAAATATTAAATCTTCAATCTTAGATCTACAATCTCCTGACTGTTCGCTATCAAACAAAAAGTGTTCGTTT
>CAZDHQ010000018.1:1763-16070 GCA_964505135.1 uncultured Ferruginibacter sp. | reverse complement strand
TAGCAATAAACCTTTCAGCACGGCGGAAAAAGCAGAGATCGAAAAATTTAAAAAGTTGTTGCTGAAAGAAAAATAAAAAACAACCTGGATGTTTGATCCAGGTTGCGTATATAGAGTCCCGTTAGCGGGCAATTGTTTTATATAAATTAACCAAACAATCCGCCTTTTTTCAATTCAGTTTTACCTTCACCGATCAAGAAACCATTTTGATAGATCTGAACTTTATAACTTCCTTTCTGGAAAGCATTACCAGGAGTAAAGCCAAATTCAATATTTTTCTTCTTAGATGCTTCGATTGTTACAGGCACTCTAGCAGTAAATGTTTTCTCACCTTCTTCACGAGTAGAAAAGGTTGATGCTGTTGCATCGGCAGGTGTTATCAGCTTACCATCAGGTCCCATTACCAAAACATATACATCGGTATTACCAGACTGAGCGATACGGTTATCTACGTCAAAAGAAATTAAAAGTTTGTCAACCTTCTTTGCTTTAGTTGATACATCTTCTTTACCATTTTTCTTGATGTTGATAGGAGTTACTACGATGTTAGAAGCATTTAATGTAGAAGCTACATCTACTTTCTTCTCCAAATCTTGCTTGATTACATTGGTTGAATCAAGTGTTGCAGTTAACACTTCTTTGTCTTTTGTTAAAGCAACTTTATCATTGGTTAGATTAGTGTTCTCTTCAGTTAAACGAGCAATATCTGCCTCCATTGAAGTGATTTTGCCATTCAGTTCATCAATCAATGTTTTTGCTTTCGCTAATTCAGCAGCACTTGCGTTCTTCTTATTTAAGATGCTGCGAATTTCTCCTTTCAATTTTGTAATCTGTGAATTTGAAGCAGTTAACTTACTATTTAGTTCAGTGTTTTGAGATGACATTGAATCAAGCCTTGCTAAAGAAGCGTCAAAGTTTTTTTGTATATCGCTTTTCTCTTCAGTTACCTTAGCAATAGTAGTTTGTTGCTGCTGAATTTGGTCACCGGTTTTATTTTTGTCTGTGATGGTATAAATACCAAGACCAAGCAAACATGCAGACAAAACGCCTATCACAGCATTTTTTGCATTGCTTTTCTGAGGCCGGCTCTCAGGATACGTTGTATCAATATTAGAAGTATTCATAAAAAAAGTTTACAAGTGAATAAATAATGTTCCGCAATAAAACCTTAGTATAATTTTTGGAGACTCCGAAGCGGTCAATTCTAAAACCGTGCCACATTTTTTTGAAAGGGGATTTTTTAAAACTGATGTGTGATCAATCAATTCGCTGTAATATTTGTCAATAAAGGGTTTCAGCTCTTTTAACGCCTTATAAAAAATCATCACTTGTAATAGGGTTGTTCTTTTTTCAAAGTAAATCTGTAAAAACGCTTACTCAAAAATCCAGCACTTCTTGCAGTACTATCAGCATTAAGATCAACCTATAAACGATGTAAATTTTGCAGTTAAAGATTCTTGAAGGAAACCATTCTGTAGTTATTTACGTATCTAAAAAGGTTTTTCAAAGGATATGGATTTTATAAACGGGCCGGATGTCTATCTGGCCTTTTGTTTTTTTTAACAGTTTTACAACGCCCCCTTTCTACTATAAATGACAAGTGGTAAATAAGCAGTATTATTTTTTACGAGTTTTGCTTTCACAACACTAAATGTTTTATGATCAAAGGACTAAGGTTAATCAGTTCAATTGCTTTACTACTTCCACAGTTTTTACTTGCCCAGTCAAAGTATCAATATTTTGTAGACATCACTAAAACCACAAATGATCAGCTGAAAGTAGAATTGATTGCGCCTAAAATCAATAAAGCAGATATAGTTTTTTATATGCCTAAAATTGTTCCGGGTACTTATACCAACAGTGACTTCGGAAAATTCGTACACAACATTAAAGCTTTTGATAAGGCAGGTAAATTGTTGCAGGTTACCGCATTGCCAGATTCAAATAGCTGGAAAATAAAAAAAGCAAACCTGCTTTACAAGCTGGAGTACATGGTAGAAGATACCTGGGATGCAGCTTTTAAGCATAATGTGTACGAAATGGCAGGAACCAATTTTGAAGAGGGAAAAAACTTTGCATTGAACACCTGCGGTATATTCGGCTATTTTGATGGAATGAAGAAAATTCCTTTTGAATTGAATTTTAAAAAACCTGCTGATTTTTATGCATCTTCGGGATTATTAGCTGTAAGCAGTTCCACCAATACTGATGTGTTTAAATGTGACAATGCAGATCACCTGTATGATTCGCCGATTATGTTTTGTGTGCCAGACACCACTTTTATAAAGGTGGGTAATACAGACGTATTGATTTCTGTTTATTCACCTAAAAAATTAATCACTTCAAAATATTTAGCAGGTAAACTGACCAATTTACTGCAGGCAGCTAAAAATTACCTTGGGGGTAAGTTGCCTGTAAACAAATACGCATTTTTGTATTACTTCAATGGTGAGCAGGCTACAGTGCAGGGCCAAGGTGCGTGGGAGCATTCCTACTCCAGTTTTTATAGTTTGCCGGAAGCGCCGCAGGAACAGTTTGCAGATAGAGTAGTAGACATTTCATCGCATGAGTTTTTTCATATTGTTACGCCACTGAACATCTGTTCAAAAGAAGTGAGAGAATTCAATTTTAATAAAACCATTCTCTCCAAACATCTTTGGTTATATGAAGGAAGCACAGAATACGATGCTCATCATACACAGGTAACACAAGGATTGATTTCACCAGACGAATACATCAAGCGGCTTACTCAAAAAGTGCAGGTATCAAGAAAATATTACAATGATACATTACCATTTACAAAGCTAAGTTTGGGTAGTGCAGATGTATATGCTGATCAATATGGAAATGTTTACCAGAAAGGTGCGCTGATCAATGCCTGCCTTGATATTTATCTAAACAAGTTGTCCAATGGCAACTATGGTGTAAAAAATCTAAAGCATGATCTTTCCTTAAAGTATGGTCCTAACAATTATTTTAACGATGATGAACTGTTTGATGAAATTACCCGCCTTACATTTCCTGAGATAAGAAGCTTTTTTGCAAAATACGTAGAAGGAAACGAAGCCCTACCTTATGATTACTTCTTTGGTTTAGCTGGTATAAAATACATACCTAAAAAAGAAACACAGGGTTTTACTATTGGTAACATATCGCTTGCTCCAACTGAGGGAGGAAAGATTGCAATTTCCAATGTGAGTGTAACAAATGATTTTGGTAAACGTATGGGATATAAGAAAGGCGATGAGATCATCAGTTTTAACGGTGAAGAAGTAAACGCGGTGAATTTTAGTAATACGGCTAAAAAATTTACATCTACCGCAAAAGAAGGGGATACACTAACGGTAAAGGTGAAACGCAAAAACGATGCTGGCCAGGAAGAGATGGTGACACTTGCCGCTCCTGTGGCTAAAGTGGCGAAGACAGAAGAAAATTTACTTGAGTTAGATGAGGCTGCTACAGCTGATCAGCTTAAAGTACGCAATGCATGGCTTAACCAGCCCTGCAGTAAGTAAAGGCTTTTTTGGTTATAGAAATAAAACGGCCCGGTAGTCTTGCCGGGCTTCTCGTTTTATTTAGTTACTATGATTTAAAATTAACTCTGCTAAAGGCTTTCGCTTTCTTGGTGTTAGTTCTCTCGATTTGAAAGGTTCCTCCAATTTTTCGGCATCATCTAAATAGCCCAATGCAATCACTGTTACCGGTTTTAAATGATCGTTCAATCCAAACGATTCTTTAATGTCTGATGCATTAAAGCCAGCCAATGGATGAGCAAAAATATCCATGGAGGTTGCCTGCAAAATCATTGCTGCATTCGCTGCCCCTAAATCATGTTCTGCCCAGTGGTTAAACGGATGACCTTCTTTTTCAAAAACGGTATTAGCAATACTTACAATAAATGCAGCAGCATTTTTGGCCCACAATGAATTGCCCGGCACCAGGCTTTGCATTATTTGGCTAAATGCTATGGTACCTCTTGGCGCTACGATGAAACGCCAGGGCTGTTCATTATTGGCACTAAACATCCATGATGCTGCTTCTACAAGCGTGTATAAGTCTTTCTCATCAATCGACTTATTAGAAAAACTTCTTGCACTCCAGCGATTCTTTATTAAATCAAGTACTGGATATTTTGTGTCTGCTATTTTTATTGTGTTACTACTCATCGTCTTTAATTTAAGTTCATTGGAACTTCCATCAATAATACTTCTGCATCAGAATCAGCCTTTATGTTCAATTCATTTGTGTTCCATACACCCAAACCATCTCTCGTATTCAAAACCTGATCATTTACAGTTACATCACCTTTTAATACAAAAACATATACCCCGTTGTTTGCATTTTTCAATTGATACTTTACTGTTACATCTTTATCAAGCGTAGCCATGTTAAACCATGCATCCTGGTGTATCCATACGCCAGCATCATCTGCATTGGGTGATAATACTTGCTGCAGTTTGTTTTTACGATCATCGGGATTCAATGTTATTTGATCATAACGTGGTTTAACATTGCTTTTGTTTGGGAATACCCATATCTGCAAAAACTTAACTGTTTCATTTGCGTTAGCATTTTTTTCACTATGATAGATACCGGTGCCAGCACTCATCACTTGTATATCTCCATGCCTGATAATGCTTGTATTGCCCATGCTGTCTTTGTGTTCCAAATCACCCTCAAGTGGTATGGATATGATTTCCATGTTATCATGCGGATGTGTTCCAAAACCCATTCCGCCTTTTACGGTATCATCATTCAATACTCTTAATGCACCAAAATGTACACGCTCTGGATTATGGTATCCTCCAAAGCTGAAAGTATGATAACTATTTAACCAGCCATGGTCTGCATGGCCCCTGGTATTTGCTTTGTGTAATACTATGTTTGCCATATTGTTTCCTTTTTTCCTTTGCTTTACTGCTCCGGATTTTGTTACACAAATATAGCCTACCACAAAAGGGCTTTCCATTGAACCAGGTTAATAAATAATAATGACAAGGATCATCTGCAATACAACCACTATCATTTCAAAACGAATTTGCCCTGCGGCCCTCAGTACCTACTTTTGCAAAGCAAAAACAATAACCATTATTTGATTTTAAATAAATAAAATGATTTTAACCATCACCTTAAACCCTTGTATTGACAAGAGTTCTACCGTAGAAAAGATGAAGCCGGAAAGCAAGCTCCGCTGTGCTGAAGTAGTAAATGAACCGGGTGGAGGCGGCATTAATGTTAGTAAAGCATTAAAGAAGTTGGGCGCTCATTCTATCGCATTATTCCCTGCAGGGGGTCATAACGGGAATATGCTTTGTTCTTTGCTGGATGCAGAAGGTATTCCTTTTCATGGGGTAGATACAAAAGTGGAAACAAGGGAAAACTGGATTGTATTGGAATCATCCACCAATAATCAATACCGCTTTACTTTCCCGGGAAGAGAAGTAGATGAAGCTACGATTCATACGCTGATTGATCATATACGCACTTTCACGCCTTCTTATGTAGTAGCCAGCGGAAGTTTACCTCCGGGCCTGCCTGACTATTTTTATGGACTGATTGTGAAGACAGCTACTGCTGTGGGCGCTAAATGTATTGTGGATACCAGTGGCCCTGCCTTGGAAGCCTTGAAAGGAAAACATGCTTATTTGATCAAACCAAATATTGGGGAGCTAAGGCAATTACTCAAAATTTCAACGCTGGGTGAAGAGGATGTACCGAATGCAGCACAGCAAGTGATTGCAGATGGCTATGGAGAAATTGCTGCAGTAAGCATGGGACCCAAAGGTGCATGGCTGGTAACAAAAGATGAAAAACATTTTGCACCTGCACCGGATGTTCCAAAAAGAAGTACGGTAGGTGCAGGAGATAGTATGGTAGCAGGCATTACTTTTATGCTGGAACACAATCACTCCTTGAAAGAAGCAATTGCTTTTGGTGTGGCATGTGGCAGCGCCGCTACGATGAATGAAGGAACACAGTTGTTTAAAAAAGAAGATGCATTAAGACTTTACCAACAGATCCTTGCACATTGATATTTCAAAAATTGATTTAGTACAACAATAAAACTTTATAATTCCGTTTTATTGTTTTGGCAGTAAACTTGCTTATTGTACCTAAATCAAAAACTTATGAAGTATCCATTAAGAAAAATCTTTCAACAACCTTTTGCGTATTGCTTCTTTTCTATGCTGGCAATATCAATCAACGGCTTTTCTCAAAAAAGTGTGTACGATGTTGTTCCCGGATCAGGACCATCAAAGCCTGAAAGAAAAAAAACATCATCTGGTGGAAGTGTATATGATGTAGTACCAGGTTCTGGTCCATCAAAACCTCATAGAAGAAGATCATCAGATGAAGGTGTGTACGATGTGGTAAGAGGAGAACGGGATCATCATCATGAAGGCAGGGGCAGAAGAGGATACCGTAAAAATCTTCCTCCGGGGCAAGCAAAAAAAGTGTACGGTGGATCTGCAAGGGATTACGCACCAGGGCATGTAAAGAAAAGACATCATCATCATGGCAGGCATCATGATTAAATAAAAAAGTCCGCAGCAAAAAAACTGCGGACTTTTTATTTATTGCAAGATTTTAAAAGAAATAACCCAGCCTGAAGTTTACAAGGCCAATAGTACCGTTTTTACTGTATCCATCGTAAGTAGCGCCTAATTCAATCTGTTTATCAAACTTTAAACCAGCACCAATGGAGAAAGCCGTACTGGTAACGCTTGAGTATTTGCTTGACAAGAAGCCAGCACCAATTTTACCAGCGAGAAAGAACCTGCTATCAGGATAGACTCTCAAGCCAACACGAAGCGGCAAAATACTGGTGGTACCTCCGCCATTTTTTGCAAATAATGCATTGTAGCCAAAATCTCCAGTGATAGCAACATCTTTTGACGCCATGTAATGTGCCATTACATCCACACCGGCAGCAATAGAACTTCCACTCAGGTTATTAGCTGGAATTCCTAAATTAAGTCCCATACCAAATTTTAATTGCTGAGATTGTGATTTAGCAGAAAAAGCAGCGAACAAAATAACGGGTAGTAATAATAATCTTTTCATTAGTAGTATTAAAATTGTTTTTGAATGAAACGTTTTTAAGCAAGATTTATTCCATTCATTCTTAAGAAAAACTGAAAATTCAGGTGAGCTTTTTTCGCTGCACAATATATAACCCTGCTATTACCAGTAATACACCCACAAATGTATAAACGCTAATGGGTTCTTTCAGCATGATCGCAGCGATGATAAACCCAAATACAGGGCAAAGGAATAACCAGAAAGAAGCCTTTACAGGATTATCTCTTAATAAGAATAACCAAAGTTGCACGGCACCAATAGACACCGGACCGGCTAACCAAAGTGTACCACCAATTGAATGAATATCGTAGACATTTTTGGATCCATCATAAAAAGCAAGCAAAAATGGCAATAAGAAAATGCCACCAAATAATGTTTGCCATCCATTAATAACAAGTACATTTAAATCGTTCCATTTCTTTTTTGAAAAATACACAGCACCTACCGAATAAGAAAGCATACTAATGAGTAAAACAATTAAACCTGTAGGTGTAGCATAACTGTTTTCCAGCAAGGGATAGGCTGCAATTACGATACCTGCGGCACACAACAGGAGACTGATGATGGTTACTCTTTTTACCGGCTTGCCCATCCAAATAGCAGCAATGATGCTGATGAAAACAGGGTTTGTTCCAACAGATAATGTACCCAAACCAGCAGAAACATTCATCATTGCAATCACGTACAATCCCAGGTAAATACTGATGTTTAGTAAACCATAAAATGCAATCTGCTTCCATTCATCCTGCTTCGGTAAACGCTTTTTTAAAATAAAATGTGCTATAAATAACATAGTTGCTGATGCAAGGAAAAAACGGGATACTGCTATTACAAAAGGCTGGGCCGAGATCAACGCAATTTTGGTGGCGGTTGAAGCAGATGCCCATAATATGGCAAAGAAAATACCGGCAAGTAGAAGTGTGAGGCTGTGTCTGCTGCTATGTTTCATTAATTGAAGGCCGAAGTTAGTGACTATATTGGGAGTGATTATTATTAATAAGAAAATAGGCTACTGAATATCAGCAAAAGCAAGGTTAAAAATCATATTACAACAGAATGAATCTCATTTTTTACATTTGACTATTGATTTTATTTCGCTTTTCATCAAAGTTAAAACTTCAATGTATCAATCTATTAATTATGTAAGCGCTGAAGAAGCTTTGTCAATAATTCAAAGCAACCAGCGTGTATTTATGCAGGGAAGTGCCTGTACCCCCTTGTATTTGTTACGAGAACTTGCCAAACAAAAAGACAGGCTACGAAATGTAGAACTGGTTTCGATTACAGTGCAGGGTGATATTGAAATAGATAAACCTGAATACAAAGACAGTTTTAGAATCAATTCGCTGTTTGTTTCTGCTTCTGTAAGAAATGCAGTAAATGAAGGCCGTGGTGATTATGTGCCTGTTTTCTTAAGTGATATACCAGATCTTTTTAGAAGTGTATTGGTTCCCGAAGTATCATTGATTATGGTTTCTCCACCGGACCAGCATGGTTATTGCACACTGGGGGTTTCTGTTGATGTAGCCCGTGCAGCAGTTGCTAATTCTAAATACATCATTGCCCAGGTAAATCCAAAAGTTCCCCGTACACACGGCGATGGTTCTATCCACAGCAGCAGGTTTGCAGCCTGTGTTTATCATGAAGAAGAGTTGCCGCAGGTAAACTATGCATCCAAAACCGGACCCGAAGAAATTAAAATTGGAAAAATAATTGCTGAATTAATTGAAGATGGCAGCACTTTACAAATGGGCATTGGAACCATACCAGATGCAGTTTTCAAAAGCCTCCATAATCATAAAGACCTGGGCGTTCATACAGAGATGTGCAGTGATGGCATTGTTGAATTATTTGAAAAAGATGTAATCAATAACACTAAGAAAAAAATTCACCCATATAAAGCGGTTACTGGTTTTGCTGTTGGTACTAACAAATTGTATAATTATGTAAATGACAACCCAGCCTTCGCATTCCTGGATATTGATTATGTAAATGATCCGCATGTGATCAGGCGCAATCCAAAAGTGGTGGCGATTAACAGCGCCATCGAAGTGGATATCACGGGCCAGGTTTGCGCAGATAGTATTGGCACTTACCAGTTCAGTGGTATTGGCGGTCAAATGGATTTCATGCGTGGCGCAGCATTAAGCCCCGGAGGAAAACCAATCATAGCTTTAACAGCCCGTACCGCCAAGGGTGTGCCACGTATTGTTCCTGCATTAAAACCAGGTGCAGGTGTGGTTACAACAAGAGGTCATGTACACTATGTAATTACTGAGTATGGTGTAGCTTATCTCTATGGAAAAAATCTTCGCCAGAGAGCAAAAGCATTGATAGAAATTGCTCACCCTGATGATAGAGAATTTTTAGATAAACAATGCTTTGAAAGATTTAAACTTTTCTAAGTTGATTTCATTTTTAAGTAAATAAAAACTGCCCCGAAAAATTTTCGGGGTAGTTTGTTTTAATCCTATTCATTAGAAAGAAGCTTTTACTTGCAGGTAAATATTTCTTCCTGGCCTTGCAATATTTCCCCAGTCTAAATGTTCATGATAATTTTTATCTAAAATATTATCAATACCGGCCTGCAATTCTATTGCATTTTTATTGATATTGAAATTGTAGCCCGTTCTCACATGTATTAATGCATAACCCGGTGTAGCATCTTCACCAGCCTTGGTGCTAATCCTTTTTTGTGCAGCAGCAGCTTCTGATTCTAACTGCATCCCAAAACCTTTATTATGATATCGTAATGAGCTAATGTTTTTTAAAGGCGCAATTAACGGCAGCGGTTGTTTTTCGTTATCTCTTGCATAAGTATAACGCAGGGTTGAAATTAGATCAATATGTTGATTTGCTTTAACCACAGCACTTGCTTCTACGCCAAGCATAGTAGCATTGGGAATATTTACAAATGTTTTTACTCCCTTGGCCCCAATTGTCATTGCACTATAAGAACTGTTGATATTACCTGTAATATAATTACTGAGCCTTGAATAATAGCCTCCAATTTTTATACTGCTGTTTGATGTAGTGTAGGCAACACTCAGTTCTCCCTGCACAGAGGTTTCCTTTTCTAGGAACACATTACCAATATAATCATAACCATCATTCGCATTAAAAAGATAAAAGCCATAAAGTTCACTGGCCGTGGGCATACGTTCAGCATAAGTGATGCTTGCCGTAGTTTTTATTTTTTTGCTAACCGATTTTGTTGCCTGTGCAGAAAAGTTTTTCAACACATCATTCCTGCTCATTCTGCTGTAACCCAATACGCTCATTTGGTCTTTTGCTGCTGCAGACGCCAAAGTATAATTGATTAGATCGGTCCTGCTGCTTAGCTGTATTTTCCAACTGCTGTCTGCCTGTATCAACCAGGCTGCTGAAAGTCCGTATTGGTTTTTTCGATTATCCGGCCAGGTTAGCATATACATCGGTAATTCACCAGGCTGGTACATCGTCATAGATGCTTTTAAAAGAGTGGAAGAAGCATCAGCCCTTAGCATTAATTTTTGTGCATTGGTGATCTTCATTTCCGCTTCTGAAAATGCGCCAAATGTTTTACTCTTTCCTGGCATATCCATGTGCATGGGTACAAACGGTCTGTGTGTATCGTCCATAAAATGCCTTACGATATTGGCATATAATTTTGCCTGCCACCGGTAAAATAAATGATTCCTGTTTTCATTGTGAATACTGACGGAGCCTATCCTGGCAGCAGCATAGCCTACATCCATTGGCAATGCAGGATAACCAATATTCCATCCATCATCAGCCAATAAATCCGCCTTGATATACGTGTATTGGTTTTGCTGGTATTTTGCTGATAGCGAGTAATTCACTTTTTCAAATTGTGAAAAAGGAATAATGGCACCACCGCCACTCCTGTAGTTTTGATTGTGCCGGTAAACACCGCTTGCCCTGAATGCCCATTTGCCTGATGCATAATTCAACTTTGCAGCTTCGTAAACACTTTTAGCTGCAGTTTGGTATCCGCTACTAACCGTTCCCGTTAGTTGATGGCTGTTGGCAAAGTCCGGTTCGGCCACTTTCATATTTACGGTACCCCCAATTGCTGATCCACTCATAAAACCAGTGGAGGCTGTTTGTACCTGCAGATTATCCAGGTTGATTGGTTCAATATAAATGGTGGCAGGATCCATCTTGTCAGTGCAGGCACCGTGTATTCTCATACCGTCCAGTAATACATTTACCTGCCCGCCGCTTAATGAACGAATAGAGGGCTCCATACCATAAGAACCACGCCGGATCAAAGAAAGCTCCGGTAAGCGACTCATGATATCTTCAAGCGTAGCAGCATTGTTAGCCCGGAAAATATGCAGCAACTTTTGATTAGCCGTAAGCTGTGTTCCACTAACGATAATTTCTTTCAACTCTACTACTCTTGCGCTATCCTGCGCATGCAATACTGCGCTGCTTAGCAGGATAGCGATTATAAAAATCTTTTTCACCTTTATATTTTTTAAAAGCTGTATTAGTAGCCTGTTAATTCAAACATTAAAATTCAATTTCAAAATATTGGGTTGTATCTGCTACAGCTGCGCCATTCATGAAATCAAGATTTACTTTCCATAAACCGGTCATGGTAAAATTTACTTTGCCTTTATAATGACCATTCCCCACATGAACAGGATCTACATTATTAGGTGAGCTATGGCCCATGCTTGGCATTTCAGGATACATGGTTGAAGTAAGAGAACTATCTGCAGGAAATTGCATGCCTTCTTTTTTATACAAGGCGAATTCGAAATCATTGATACCTACTTTAGGTTTTGCTGGATCAATTAGCGCTATAAAATATTTTGCTCCATCATTTGCTGCAGTAAATGATTTAAGTGTTGCTTTTACCGGATCGGTAACTGTAATGGGAAATGATACATCTCCTTCCTTATTGCTTACATGATTATGTATTTCCATGTTTAAAGTCCAGGTGCCGCCTGTTGATGGCATCAGAAAAACTACGCTGCAGGGAAATAAATGATCAAAAGCCTCAGAGGAAGCTGGATTTTCGTAAGGAGCTGAATGCTGCATCATACCCATATCCATCATTGGTTCAAGATGTATATGTGCATCATCTATTCTTTTATTTGTTGCGGAATCATACACTGCAACGTAGAATTTAGTATACCCTGTTTTGATAGTAGTTTCTTTAGTGTATAATTCTACTTTGGTAGCAGCGCCTTCTACATAACCAGTAGCTTGTTTTGTTAATCCAATGGTGGGATCTGTTTCCTGTTTAGTTGCGTTGTCTTTTTTACAAGATTGAAAAGCGATGATTAATGATAATATAACGATTAACTTTTTCATGTTTATGATAATAGTATGGTGAGCACCTGGTGACGTACACCTGGAGTTATTGATGAATAAAAGTTGATTGGATAATATCAGCTAACATTACATACGGTAACGCATAGCCGATTTCCTTCAGCCTAAAGGCAAAAAAGATTAATATCTATTATGAAAAAGCGGGGCAGGGGGGATGCAGTATATCTGCAAAATGATTGAAAGTGTAAATAGCTTGTATTGCCGGCTTGTGTGGTATTTTATCGGCTGTGATGCCAATGCTATATTCTACTGTGGAAATAACAAACGGAGCAGCCTCATCAATTTGCTTGAGAGAAACAGGTAACTCCTGCTGCTTCTCACTTTCTGCTTCTTTTAATTTTTTGGCCAGGAAACACTTACCATGGCATTTCAGCATTGGCTTGTCTTTGTTTACACAAAGTTTTTCCGCAATGTATCCACGGTTAGCAAAAAACCATATTGTTACGCAGCCTGCATGAAGCGTTTGAAATGAAAAGATGAGTAATAATATGAAGGCTGAAACCTTTTTCACAGAAACAAAATTCAATTTTTTTATTAAGCTCTTTTGTGACTTCAATCACAAAAGGAAAATAATAAAGATAGTTTGGTTTGCAAAAGTAGTGTCATAAGATGATAATCACGTCTTAATAACAGTAAGAATTTTTTTCAGTAAGTCATACAATTGTTCTGCTCCATTTCCAAGCAGCCGTATGATTAACCCGTTAATAGGCATGATGCTTACTCCAAATTCAATATTAACTTCCGCTTCAAGAGTATTGATCAGTAATTGATGTGTTCGCTTTAAGTCAAGTGTATTATCAATACAAATCATACTGGCCTGGTGTGAATATCCTTCCAATTGACCAATTGCATGCACATTAATAAAAGAAGGTTGCATCAATAGATTTTCTTTGATCACCAGTTTTCCATTTTGATAAATGTTACTTACACTTTGATATTTTGAAAACAGGAATGCTTCACCATTTAGTTTTCTTCCACAGGTTAATATCTCACCAAAAAACAAACTGCTGGTAGCTGCTAAATAAAAGTTATTCTTTGCTGTAAAAATAGATTGCTCATGCGGTACCGAAGGGTGGGGCAGGTAATAAAAGGAAGCATCATTAGCAATATGCACCTGCATATTTTGCACAGCACCCAGCTTCATGTTAAACAGTCGCTGGTAAGCTTGTGTATGCAAATACAAAGAACTGTTTTGCTCCAGTTCTATTGTTAGATCATATTCATCGCCATCTAAAATGCCAGGTGAAGAACTCATCAGCATCAGGTGCAAATCTCCGCTATTCTTATCTTCCGTGATATTCATCACTTTAAACGGCGTGGTAAAGTAAGAATGCTTGAGAAAAGAACGATTACTTTTTTCTGCTACCTGTATATGGAGTTCAGCCTTCATCGGTATAATTCAGGCTCAGGTGTTTCTTCCAGCAGTGCATATTTTTTTATCCAGCCAATCACACTGTCCAGGCCCTGTAAAGTCATCAGGTTAGTAAACACAAAAGGATTGCCTTTGCGCATTTTTTTTGCGTCTCTTTCCATTACTGCAAGATCAGCATTTACATAGGGTGCCAAATCAATTTTATTGATCACCAATAAATCACTTCTTGTAATACCGGGCCCACCCTTGCGTGGGATCTTATCTCCTTCTGCCACATCAATTACAAAAATGGTTACATCAGCCAAATCAGGACTAAAGGTTGCCGATAAATTATCGCCACCGCTTTCAATAAAAATGATTTGTACATCTTTTATTCTTGCTGCCATTTCTTCCACTGCTTCCAGGTTCATGCTGGCGTCTTCCCTAATGGCTGTATGCGGACAACCACCTGTTTCTACACCAATGATTCTTTCGGCTGGCAACAGCGAATTTTTCGTTAGGAACTC
>CAZDHQ010000018.1:0-1753 GCA_964505135.1 uncultured Ferruginibacter sp. | reverse complement strand
GTATAAATATCATTGGTGATTACAGCTAGGCTGTAGTCTTTACTCATAGCACGACTTAGTCTTTCTATTAAAGCTGTTTTACCAGAACCAACGGGACCGGCTATCCCAATTTTTACGTAGTTTCTATTCATATTTGTGCCACGAATTTCACAGATTTACACGAATAAGTTTTTTTATACTTAAGACTTTTAGTAATTATTTCTGAATGCCTAAAGCATTATCAACTCATATATAATCTTGAATATAATTGCTCATGCTGCATGCTCCTGATATCAAAAGCCGGACAGCAAAGACCAATTAGTTCCTTATTTGGATGCATCGTAGCCGAGGCAAGCTGGTTAATCAGCGGCAGTAGTGAAAATAAAATTTCCTGCCCATCCTGTTGTCCAAGTGGAATAAGCTTCACACTGTTTGTTACAAAACCAGTAGCAGCATTGTAATAGAATCCACGCAATGCCGCCGCCTTGTTGATGCCCATAAGCGCTGTAATCAGTCCAAAAACGACGCAGTAATTACCTTCAGTTTCGCCCCTTGTCATCACTTCATTGAATTGCTTTAATAGTTTATCATCGATCAACCTGTAAAAAATCTTCAGCAAACGCATACCTAGTTTTTTACTCGCCTGCCGCATTTCCAAGGGGAGTTTTACTGCCGTGCAAAGGGTATCCAATTCTATTATGCGTTTGATATCATTTTTAGTTGCTGCATCAAAAGCCAATGAAACAATTGCAGCATCTGTGTATTGCAAATTGCGGCTAAGCATTTCCGTTATAAATTCTTTTGCCGTGTTTTTATCTTTTACAATTTGCTGTTGTACGTAAGTTTCTAATCCTGCAGAATGAGAAAATCCGCCAATCGGCAAAGTGGAGTCTGTGATATGCAACAAATGAAGTAAAGCAGTGTCCATTATTAATTTATAAAGCGGTGATCACAAAATCCTGGCTAAAGCCGATACTGTGCGGAGCAACAGTAGTTCTTAACGGTTGTAATAATTTCTTGGTTTCTATTCGTGCTGCATAACCCTGCTTTATCAGCCAATTAAAAAATGGGGTATCCGATGGCGTTAGCAATAAGCCATCTTCGTAAAATAAAGGCAGGTGCCGATTACCAATTTCATAACATAGAGAAGCTGTTTCTAAAACAGCATTTGGTTTCATCACAATGCAATCACAGGGAATAATTGAAACCACTGTTAATACATTAGATTCCTCAAGCAGCACATCTCCTTCATTCAATTCTGTGTTTGCATTTAATAATTTTAAAGCAAGTTCCCGCCCTGATGAGGTCCTTTTACGGATTATTTTTTTTCCTGTTTCATACCATTCCAGCATCAGCCAGTCTATTGATTTTTCTTCAACAGGCATAGTAGAAAGGTTGCCTATTTTATTTTCTATCAGCATTGATTAAAATAAAAAGTAGCGCTGGGTGAGTGGTAGTTCTTTCATCGGTTCGCAGGTAACAGGTTTTCCATCTACTTTCACTTCATAATTTTCAGGGTTTACGTCAATCTGTGGAGTTGCACTGTTATGTATCAGATCTTTCTTGCCAATATTGCGGCAGTTTTTTACTGGCAATACTATCTTTTGTAATCCATATTGCTGCACAATATTTTTCTCCAGAGAAATTTTTGAAACAAATGTCGCACAGGTATTGAACAAGGCCTTGCCTGCAGCACCGAACATATGCCGGTAGATTACTGGCTGCGGTGTAGGAATAGAAGCATTGGGATCACCCATTTTGCTTGCAATGATCA
>CAZDHQ010000017.1:12257-16447 GCA_964505135.1 uncultured Ferruginibacter sp. | reverse complement strand
CAGAGCATTTAACCAAAGGGACATTGGTTGAATGCTATGGCCGTATAAGCGCCAATGCATGGACAAACGGAGAAGGTGAAGCCAAAGCCAGTTTGAATTTTCATGTGAACAATATCAAGCTGCATGGCAAACCCAATGCAACTATTAAAGAACCCATTCCGGTTGCAGTCGAAATCAAAGAACCATTGGAAGATTTGCCGTTCTGAGCTTGTCGAAGAATAATTCACATCATTTATTAAATAAACCGCAGCAGTACCGCCTGCGGGATAAAAATTAAAGCTGGGTAGCAAATTATGGCACACAATATCAATTTTAATGAACAGACAGGGCAACACAGTTTCTTTTCAGTAAAAGAAAAAGCCTGGCACGGATTGGGGCAAATCGTACAGGATTACCCAACAAGTGCAGAAGCAATAAAATTTGCAGGGCTGGATTATGAAGTAGTAAAGGATGACATTTATACGACTTCCTATAATTCGGACGGCCAGCCGATGGACTTTACCAAACGTATCAAAACCCATTTCGCCACTATTCGTAAAGACACAGGCGATGTATTGGGAGTAGTTGGTAAAGATTACGAGATAGTACAGAATAAAGACGCTTTTACTTTCTTTGATTCGATTGTCGGGGGCGATGGCATCCAGTATGAAACCGCCGGGGCATTGGGTAACGGCGAAAGGATTTTTATTACTGCAAAATTGCCGTCTTATATCAAAGTAGGTCGGGAAGATTTAATAGAACAATATTTGTTTTTGACCACTTCACACGATGGTTTTGGAAGTATTACCGCAGCTTTTACGCCGGTGCGTATAGTTTGTAATAATACATTGAACGCCGCTCTCCGAAACCATACTAATTCTATTAAGATTAGACATACTGCCAATGTCAAAGAACGACTGGAACAGGCACATAAAGTAATGGGAATTTCTAACCAGTTAGCGGGAAAGTTGGAGGATATTTTTAACAACTGGACAAAGGTAAAGATCACCGATCCTGAATTACACCGACTGATTCAGTTGGCAATGGTGCCGAATAAAGAAGTGTTAGACAATATCAACAAAGGACAGTTTGATGAACTATCCACCTGCTTTAATAATATGTGCGATTCAGTTTTTGAATATGCCATGAGCAGCCCGACACAGCAGGTAGAAACAACCAAAGGCACATTGTTCGGGGCTTATAATTCGGTCACAGGTTATTTTCAAAATGTACGGACATATAAAGACGAAGAAGCTAAAGTAAAATCCCTGTTATACGGTGGCACAGCGCAAATGAAAGCGCAAAAAGCATTTAACCTTTGTGCTGATTTTTTCAAAGGTGAGCTGGCAGGGATTGTAAATTGATATAGGTAAAATACCGTTTAAAAGGGCAGCTATTCGCTGCCCTTTTTTATATCGTAAGAAAGCTGCCGCCCCATACTACTGAAAATATTGTAACGGGGGCGGCAGCTTGGGTTGAATATAAAGGAAATGCTATATTGGGTACTTAGCATCTAAAATGGCAATGAAAAAAAAGAAAAAAGAAAAGAAAATTGATCGTGTACTCCCAGTAGAAAATAGTGTGGATGTTCTAATGGCTAAAAGAATTGGCGGTTCAATTAATTTTAAAGGAATCGAATTTCAATTATTGTACGCTGTACATACAATTCTTTCAAAACTTATACCGGATGAGGGCAGGCAAATTCGGTTAGAAGGCATTGAAGACCTCGATATACTTGAGAATGATTACAAGGAATATGTCCAGGTAAAATCGTCCATTAACCCAATTGATGCAGGGAAATTGTGGGGGTTAAATGTCCTGCAGAATTTTATGGAGGTATATAGTAAAGAACCAACGGCCCTATTCCGGTTGGTACATAATACCTCTTTTGCCAAAGGTACCCTGGATATATTCGCTGCCTCACCTCCTGAAACCACAATACTATTCTGGCAGGAGAAATTTGAGGAAGCCGGGTATTCACTTTCTACCGAAAGCCTGAAGACCTTCTTTAAACAGGTTACAACAGAAACCACCAGTGCAAATAAATTATACGCAGAAAGTGTAAAGCTCTTGTACAAGCAATATGCGATCAATAATGACACTGAAACGAGTTTTATCAAAGCCCTTTTCTATAATGTTTTTCAATGGTCAAAAAGCAGGACATTAATTTCCGTAAAAGATCTTGATCAGCTTATCCAATCTGTAAGAGATGGATACAGTAAGTTTCCTTCCAATCCTGCATTACAACATCACTGGATTAGGGAAATTTCTTATTCGCCGGAGAGTTCTGTAGCCGCAGAAGACTATTATGAAGGTAAAGCTGCAAGACCTATTCACATTGTACTTGGCTTGCCGGTAGAGAGACCAATATGGGAAGCAGAAATTATCAAGACCCTCGAAGAATCCAATATCACGATCATTAAAAGTTCAAGCGGCCAGGGTAAGTCCACACTTGCCTGGCAGGTTGGACAAAAACTGGGTTTGAGGGATCATAAGGTTTACCAGCTTAATTACTGTTCCGGTTGGGAACAGGCAACCGCCGTTTCCGATTTTGTAGAGACCAGACTCAAAATTGGGGAAACACCATTGATTATTATTGACGGCTTGAATCAATCTGTTGCCGGATGGGAATTGTTGGCAAAATTGGTTTTAGATAAACCTGTAAAAATACTTATCACAACCAGAGAAGAAGACTGGTTCCGTTACGGCGCCGATGTATCAAAGGCAAGTATGAAAACAGTCAATATTAAATTGACTATGACAGAAGCTGAAAATATTTTTAAGGAGCTGCAAAAAAATAATAAGGTTCACAAGGACACAAGCTCTTGGCAACCGGCATGGGAAAAGATTGAACAAAAAGGTTTATTAATAGAATATGTTTACTTACTGACCAGTGGTGAGATGCTCAGTGACCGGCTTGCACATCAAGTAAAGCAATTACAAAATGAATCCGGTTCTCCGGCAAAAATTGAAATTCTTCGTTTGGTATCATTGGCAGATGTGCTGAACATCAGGATAAGAACACAAAACTTAACCGCATATATCAATCATTCTGTCCGATTTGACACAGATCGCAATGAAGTATACAGGCAACTGGAAAAAGAATACTATTTAAAATTTGAAAGGGAGTATATTGAGGGACTACATCCTGTCAGGTCAAAACATCTTGTTGATATACTTCACTCACATATTGCTGTTGATGAATCGTTGTTAACCCTATTGGCAATAATAGACGACGAAAACATTTACGATTATTTCATTGCAGCCCCCAACTTTATAGATCAGACCAATAAAGAACATTTCTATAGGGAGGCTGCTGTTATTTTGGCTAAAGGGGATTTTCCGGGAATGGTATATGCAATCGATGGGCTGATGCACTATGAACCTTCCCGCTACTGGATGGAAAACAAAGCTATTTATGACGAAGTATTTGCGACAGGCGGCATTCAGTTATTTGTTTACGATTCCGTTCCTTTCAATAAGCTGCATACGTTAGAAAAGTTATCGGGATCGATGAGTGACATCCCTGGCAATAACATACATTTTCTTTTATCCAAACTAAAGGAACTGGGTAGTTACAACTTTGATCAGTCAGACATTTCGATCCTGGTTCGTCATCTCCATGCTTCACTAAAAGAAAAGAAAAATATTCAAAATGCAGAAGGAGTTGTGTTTCTATCTAAATGGTTTAAAAAAGCAGGATTTGAATTCCCTGATATACTTGATTTGAATGAACAAAAGCTATTAGAAGTTTTACCAACCAAAGAAATCGCCCAATCTGCCGATTTATTCCACTTTTTCAGTATCACACAACCGTCGGCATACAAAAAGCTGATCGCTTCACACCGTGACACCATCATAGGTTGGATAAAAAGAAAAACAAACACGCTTACAATTACCGAAGAAGGTAATGACATTCATATTACTTACCTCTTGGACGAAAATGCAGATAAAGCAAATGAGTACAGTGTTTACCGGATCAATATTGTTCATGCTTTCTTTCCTGATTATGCCCACTATTGCACGGAAGTAAATATTCTCCCCTTTCCAAACGAGGAAATTTATAAAGTGGTGGTACAAAATGGAAGAAAAGCCATGCCCAAAGAAAATCTTTTTGACGATTTCGACATACATATCAACCAGATATGGTCAAAGACTATTCTGATGAATTATACATCGCCGTCAGCTTATGATTGGCAGCAGCAGTATTT
>CAZDHQ010000017.1:0-12247 GCA_964505135.1 uncultured Ferruginibacter sp. | reverse complement strand
GACTTCAGGAAAAATGCTATTGAAGTGGTAAGGCTATGTGTCAGGATATTTGAATGTCTCCTGACCAAGAATTCTTCAAGGCTCAAAACAGTCATCAATGACTGGGAGCAAAATGCAAATAAACATCTTACTACTCACCAGGTACTAAAAAAATATCCATCTTATAATCCGAAGTATTTTGAAAAGGAAAAGTTTGCGAAGGAGGAAGGAAAGATAGATGGTTTCTTTGCCTCTTTCCGAAACTTTCTAAACCAAATGATGGGCATTTTTACGCCGAAAACGGAAAACGACAGGCATTTGCCCATTGTCAATATCAAGGCTGCCGTGTATAACCTTTCAGCGATGCAATCAGCATTCAATACAATAACTGATAGTAGTGTTGCTTACTTCCCGTTTGAGTCGATTGTTGCACAGGAAAAAGACTGGTATACACGGCTCTCTCATACAGCGCAGTTTTATATTCAACATTCTAAAACAGCAAGCACAGAAACGATTATAGACCCGATGCGTTCCGTAAGGCAATGGTGGGAAGCAGAACAAAAGAAAAACCTCGCTGCATTGCATGCTATCATAAAAGAGTATGAAGAATTTTCGTCGTTTACATTTTTTCTACCCACGGAGATAATTGAAGAGGAAAGTTTAAGAAGCGTTGGTATTGGTGTCCAGGGGTGCGACTTGGTGGATACGCAGCAAAACGATCTTTTTGATCTGTCAATGGGGTTGTATAAGCTTGCTAAAACAGGAATTCATTTTTTCACGTTCGTTTTTGTAAATGAAGAAAAAGAAGTTGTCGGCTCATTAAGATTTAACAGTGACTATTTTGATCGGTTCAACAGCTTAGTTGAGACCGGTGAGTTTGATCAAGAGGATAGCTTCTCAACGCCACTCCCGGTTACACCTGAAAAAACATTGCTTGAAAAAATTGAAGGTGAAATTCATATCAAAACCGTTGTTCCTGACAAAAACAATGAGGACTACTACAAAATGATGATGGAGATATGGAAATTATCCGAATACCGCAAAAGCTTATCGTCATCGAAGCCTGAACAAGAATGGTTAGATGAATGCGAAAGCAACTACTCCAATACTATTTTAGGTTATACACAATCCTCTGCATATTTAAGCAACTCTTCGCTCTATCCAGCTAAGGAGGATATTGTCAAATTCATTAAAAAGGAAATGGATTTTTCAAAAGAAGAAATAGTGTCCTTCATGCTGAACACACTTTTATCTAACCAAAAATAACCTCGTATTTATAATTACCCGTGAGATAGTTTCTTATCATTAATTCCTGCACAAAGTTCGGCTATTGGGCTACTGGAGCGGCAAAGAAATTCCGGCATAATGAATAGCTGTCCCACATTGATAAGATACTATTTATTCCGTTGCTTCTTTGCCTTGATCGCCCAAAGCCGGGCACAGTTCCATAATTAATTTTTCAATCTTTAAACATTGAGTTATGGAACAGCAAACAATATATCTTTTGAATCTCTGATCATAGGTCTTGCTGGATATTTCGGACCTAACTGACTTAATAATCAAGAAAAAAATATAGCATTCTATATTCTTGACTATCCAAGGTTGACAATGTAATTCACATTATTTCAACAAGCTAAAGACTATAGCTAAAATTCTAATAAATTGTATAATTTTGAGTATTATACAGTATTATACACTATGAGCGAGGAAAATCTGGGAATCAAAGCCAAAGAGGCACTAAAGCACATTAGGAATTTCATAATGCACCGTGGTAGGATGCCGTCAATGAGGGAGTTGATGAAGGAAATGAAATATAAATCGCCACTTTCTTCAATGCTTTTATTGAACGAATTAGCGGCTAATGGATTCTTAGAAAAGAAGACAGATGGTAGTTATCGTTTACTGAAAGATTTGACAGCAGGGGAAAGTGCAAGAACAGTTGCAATTCCGTTGGTGGGCACCGCTAGTTGTGGAATGCCAATCTTAGCACAAGAAAATATAGAGGCGATGATTCCCGTTTCAACCGCTTTAGCGAAACCCGGCTCTTCGTATTTCCTATTGAGAGCCAAGGGGGATTCTATGAATGAAGCAGGAATTAATAATGGTGATTTAATATTGATTAAACAGCAACGGACAGCCAATAATGGGCAAAATGTTGTCGCATTAATTGATGATGAAGCGACAGTCAAAGAATACCAGCACAAGGGTGATTTTGTAACGCTTTTACCAAGATCCGATAATAAGGCACATCAACCAATTATTCTGACACAGGATTTTAAAATTCAAGGCGTCGTCATTGCAACAATTCCAAAGTAATAATTAAACAAAAAATATATGTCAAACTATCATGTTTCAAAAAACAAAGACACCGGTAAATGGAATATTCAAAAGGAAGGCGGTGCAAAGTCCAGCGGTTCTGCTGACACTCAAAAAGAAGCTGAAAAAATTGCAAAAGGATATGCTGCAAATTCAGGAGGAGGCGAAGTAAGGATTCATGGCTTGGATCGGAAAATCAGAGATAGTGATACTGTTGAACCTGGAAATGAAAGTTCAGCAAAGGATACAAAGCACTAAGCTGCTTTAGAATTGTCCCAACCGCAATCTTCTGTATTCTATCCAGAAATAAGGGGTTTTGTTATCAAAATAATTAATAAGCAGATAAAGTATTTATTATGGCCACAGATAAGAATAAGCATCTGGAGTGTGTACTGGAGTCACACAAAATCAGAAAAAAGCAGGAACTGCTGGATAAGCATGTAAACAAGCGTGATGAAATTGTTGAATCGCTAAAGGAAAAGTATGAAAGTGATTTGTATGATCCTTTTGATTCCGGTTCTTATGCAAAACATACGGCTGTAAATAAAAAGTTCGATTTTGATCTCATTGCTCCATTCAAAAGAAACTCTTTCGACACATTAGAAGAAATGTACACCGCTGTGTACGATTTTCTTTATGACAAATACAAGGATGTTGCTACAATAAGAAAACAGAAGGTTTCCATAGGGATTGAATTTTATGCAGACAGCGACGGAGATATTGTTAAAGTTGACGTTGTACCCGGCAGGGAACTGAACAAAGACCAGTATAAAGACGACTACAAGCTTTGTAAGCTTAACCTATATGTGTATAGTCAGTTTGGTAAGATTGCTGCAGGCAGTAGTAGGCTACAGAGCAATATCAAAGCGCAGATACAAAACATCAAGGATAATGCTGATAGAGCTTCCCTAAGGCAAATCATCCGTCTTCTGAAAATTTGGAAAATACATCTAAATAAACGCTACAAGTCTTTCTTTATCGAACTTATCACTATTAAAGCTTTCGACAAAAAAGAAATCACAGGTGATTTATGGGAAAAATTAAAATCTGTTTTGGAGTACATACGGGACAATGTTAAAGACATTTCTTTACCTGATCCTGGTAACAGCAATAATGATGTCGCCGATACACTTACCGATTTTGAGAAATCTGAGTTGAGTGAAGACATGAAGCATATTATTGAAAATATTGAATCTAATAGCGATAACATTAAGATGTATTTCTTAGCCAATAGCGAGTTTCCTTGCGAAGAAGAAAAATCTGCAGATAATCGGTATGGCGAAAAGGCAATTGGCATTTCCATACCTCCACCAAAAAGATTTGGATGAATGACCGATAGAATATCAACTATCGAAACTGCTATCTCGCAATTCGCAGGAGCAAAAATTATTTCTCCATTGGAAAAGCGTGGAGAAGTTGTTTACGGACGCATCTCTCTCTCCGTAGAGGACGTTACGCTTTCATTTGATGTAGAGATTTACCCGCAATATCCGTTTCAATTTCATGAGTCAGAAACGATACGTTTTATTAACAATGAGTTGCTTGTTTATGATCATATAAATAGTGATGGATCGGTATGTGTACATACTTTACATCATCCTGAACTCTTTGAAAAGGTGACTTTGGATCTGAATGGCTTAAAACATTGGATCATTAAGTATTACATTAATCGAGATGTTGATTCAAACTACGAGCATATCGTCGTCAACCATCAGGCTGTAAATGGACAACATCACGTCTTTCTTTTTACTGAAGTTGATTTTGTCTTCAAGAAAGGGATGCATGGTCAGATGAAGTATTCATTGTTAAGGGAAGGTCATTGGAAGAAAGAAGAATACACAACCCTGCTCGTGCAAAGTTTCACTATAAATCGAAACAACCTCTTATGTAAATGGAGCAATATTTATCAACAGATGGATGCGAATGAAGGTATTTTTTACTATCATGATAAGCCGCCGGTTGAAAATAGACGCTTCGCTGTTAAGAGCTTTCATCAATTAGAAAGTTTTTTCAGTCAGGAATTTCTGATATACCTGAATAACTATTCCAAGCAAATACAGTTTAAAGGCTATCACACCAGTCATATACCTTTATTAATTGGGTATCCAGTCAATGAACATGAAAATCATTGGCAGGTTATCCTAATCCCAACAAATAACTTTCCCAATTACGGGCAAAAGGTTACAGGAACTGGTCAATGGATAAGCAGGCTGAAAGAACAGACCATTATCTGGGGAGAAACCCGGAATTGTTCTTACTCATATTTTTTTGGAAGAGGTGCTTTTCATCATAGGATAACAAGGGCTCGGATTCTTATTCTTGGTATCGGGGCTATTGGCAGCATGATATCAACGACCCTCATACGGGGAGGTGCAACCAATATCATGCTTGTAGATCATGATGTAAAAGAAGCCGAGAATATTTGTCGCTCCGAATATGGCTTCCTTACCGGCTTGACCTCTAAAGTAAGCGAATTGACTAATAGGTTGATTGCTATTTCTCCTTTTGTAGAGGTTAATAGCAGTGAGACTTTAGTTGATTTGTTTAAGATCGTAATAAATGGGGATGACATGACCTGGCTAACGGCTATCAAAGAGCACCTTGATCAATACGATATTATTTTTGACTGCTCTACTGATAATGATATTGCTTTTATGCTTGATCGACTTGAATTAAAGGGTCAAATATTTTCAATATCCATAACCAATCATGCAAGAGAACTTATATGTGCAACTAACCAAAATCTATATCCATGGTTGAAGCAAATTTTTCATCAGCTCGAACGAGAATCAGAGGATTTCTATGCGCCGACAGGTTGTTGGAGTCCCACTTTCAAGGCGTCGTACAATGATATTTCCGTTTTAGTTCAATTTGCACTTCGCCATATTAACCGTTGCTTTACACAATCGATTGCTGTGAGGCATTTCTATTTATCCTGTACAGAAGCGAATGAATCCATTATTAAACTGACCCAATTTTGAAATTTATAAACAAAGAAACAGGATTACAACTAGTCATCAGTGAAGAACTCGTTAATCAAATTGCTCATCATGGTATAAACAAGTACCCAAATGAATTTGGAGGATTACTGTTAGGCAGATATCTTGAATACAATAAAGTTGTTGCAATTGAAGACAGCATTTTCCCAAAAAAGTACACCTCTTCCAGATATTTCTTCGAACGTGGTTCAGAGGGTATCAAAGATATGCTTGTGGCAAAATATAACGGAACTCCAAGTCTGATATATGTCGGCGAATGGCACACTCATCCTGATGGTCCAGCAACGCCTAGCAATACAGATTTAATTGCCATGAGTGAGTTAGCTAATGACAACAATGTTTTAATTACTAATCCTGTTCTTATGATTGTGGAAATCCGAAAGTCAAATTATAAGGTCGAATTGTATTTTTTCAACAACAATAAATTACTCCGGTATGAACCGGTCTACCAGAACGGACAAACTATAACAGCGGATAGAAATAATAATATACTTGACGATCAAAATAAAAACTAACGTTTATGGCAATGCAATCATCAGCAAGGATAAAAGGCGACGACTATCAATTTTTATATACGTGGCTGCATTTTCTTGACCTCAAAAAAAAGAATACAAAAGTATCCAAGGTCCGTATAGAAGATCCGGATGCAGGGCATGTGGATGATGTAACCGTGTTCTATAATGATGGAACTCCTCCTCATTATTATCAAGTTAAGTATCATGTTGATCAACGTAGCGCATACACATTGGAATTATTATTGGAGAAAGGCAAAGGGAAAAGTTTATTAGAAAAATTTCATAAGACCTATAAAGATCATCTTAACGAAAATCCGGGAATAGCTGCAAGGCTACATCTTGTTAGCAATTGGAGCATTGATCCGAATGACAAAGTATTATCGACTGTAGAAAACGAACACTCAAGGTTGGGTGATAGTATCCGTTCTGCTACCCCAACCTCAGATATTGGCAAAGCGTTAAAGGCAGTAAAAGACGAACTCAAAATTGACGATAAAGAATTACATGATTTTCTTTTTGCATTGTGTTTTTACACAGGGCGTGATTGTACCGAAGAGTTTAAACTTCGTGTTCAGGAAAAAATGGAATCATTGGGTTTGAAGAGCGGAGAAAACGCCCTTGCTGTAGCAGTGCAGATTGTGAGAGATTGGATAAAGAAAAAGCATGTGGAAGTTGATTTAGGAATTTTAGAAGAAGTCCTAAAATCGAAGGATTTATATGCTCCTTCGTCGGAACCGATATCGGCAACTGTGTATTTGGTAACTGTTAAGAAACACCAGTTTGAACTGGAGCCGGACTACATAATTGATTTAAGAAAGTATTATGCAGATCAAGGAGAAATTAAGGGACATGAATTGCTTAATGGATTTACTTACAACAAAACATTACTTCCAAAGATTCTATCTGTGCAGAAAAAAGTTAATGACCAAACTCGGGCAACTTTAATAAGAGCCCGTGGGTTTTCAAGATTAAGCCCATGGTTTGCCTTCGGTTTCACTTTTTCGCAGGTTTCTGGATACACCATCGAGGTTAATCAAAACGATCGCTTATGGAGAACAGATGCAAATGCAAGTCCTAATTTTAAGCTCACAAGTGAAAATGGCAAAGGAGAATCGTTTGATTCTAATAGTGAGGCGGTTGCGGTCGGTCTTAGCGTGACAGGATCAATAGAGGCTGATGTCAGAGAATACATAACAAAACTGGGTAATGTAAAGGCGTTATTGCTTCTGCGTCCCGAAAATAAACTCGGAACGGATTGTCTACAGACAGCCGGAGATGTAGTAGCATTGACCCAACAATTTAAAGTTATGACCAGGGAATTTGTTCGAGAAAGGAAAGCCACAAGGCTTCTATTATTCTATTTTGGCCCGCTGAGCGGGGCATGCTTTATTGGCCATCAACTGAATGCTATTTGTAAAGATGTCCAGATAATGGAGAAGCTAACCGGTGAAGGCTATATTGAATCTTTTATTTTGTCCTAATATAGTTGGAGATTTAGATTGATAAATGCTCTCACAGTATTATACTTAATCAGCAATGGCAGATTTTCAAATTATAAAAAATGATCCAATTGATTGGAACATGTTGCAACATGATGTTTCAACTATTTTGAGGGATTGTGGTTATGAGACGGACACTGAAAAGACGATTGAAACTGTCCGAGGAAAAGTTGAAGTTGATGTATTTGCCATAAAAAAGAAAGCGTATACTAGCACGGTACTATGCGAATGTAAATATTGGAACACGGCTGTTCCACAAACCGTCATTCACGCTTTCCGAACTGTGGTGGAAGATAGCGGCGCCAGCCAGGGAATCATCATTTCAAAAACCGGTTTTCAAAAAGGAGCTTTTGAGGCCGTTGCCAAATCAAATCTCGTGTTACTAACCTGGCAAGAATTTCAAGATGCCTTTTCACTGGACTATGTCCATCATGTAGTCGATCGAAATTTCAAAAAAGGGCATGAATTGAGGATAAAGGTGAACCTAGTTCTGGAAATCTACCATAAATACCCGTTTGTATTGAGCAATAAGGAATTTGATGATTTTCAGTTATTGAGAGAATCTCATAACCAATTTCTCTTTTATTCTTTCAGAGAGCATTATGAAGATTTAGACACGAGGGAAATTTCACTCACTGAAGTAAATCGTGGAATAGCTGTAGCTAAAAAAGACCTTAAAATTGATGTAAATTCACTAAAAGAATATTTCGATTACATTTTTATGATGTGTGAACAAGAGGTATTTAAAGTTGCTTCAATATTAGCTATAGTCCAGGACAGAAAAAAAGATAAAAATGAATAAAAAAACTAAATACACGATTCATGCGGGTATCGCTGGTGGAATTATTAATGGAGTTTTGAATATTGCCAATCAAAACAACGAACAACCTGATTTTCCGATTGATTGGTCTCGGGTTTTAAAAGCAACACTAAAGGGCGCTGCAGTCTGCGGCGCAGGTGGTTTTCTTGTGGGTGCATACGTTGACCATCGAAATAGTCTCGAAAAACCTATTGACACAGACTTGGAACTTAGAAGCTTAATTAAACAGGTTAAGTTGCGACAAAATGATCGAAAATACTTAGTCCTATGTGAGAAAGCGGACTGGCTAATTTCACAGATAAACGATAAATATAGTTCCGACTTAAAAAGCGAACCATTTAGATTTGGATCTACTGAAGATGGTACGGCTATAAAAGAAAAGTATGATATCGATGTTTCTGTTTCTTTTAAACCAGATGCATTTGCTTCTACCTTGGATATGTATGAAATCTTGTATGAGTTTCTAAACGAAATGGAGGGAAGCAATGGGCTATTAAGAGTAAGAAAGCAAAGGGTCTCTTTTGCTGTTTATTTTGATCTCGGTTATGGCGGCGAAGGCAAAGTAGATATTGTTCCGATAAAAATTACGAAGAGAAAAGGCAATAAAACATCGGGTTACATGTGCAAAAGGTCGCTTAACTTATTTTCTTCTAATACCTATCAGAAAACCGATCCTTATCTATTAAGTAAAGAAAAGCTTTCAAAAACTCAGAAAGAAATAATTGTTGCGTTAAAGAACTGGAAAATAAAGCAGGGTGTGCCCATTAATTCACATCTGTTGCAAAATTTAGTAAAAGATGCCTATTTATATAATTTAAATAGAATCCCATACGGCCTTACCCGCAAAATCATTATGGTATTGTACCACATTAAAGACAATATCGATTCAATACAATTAACAAGTGTCGAAAACACCAATAATATAATAACAAATATCCCGTATAGCGATAAGGCCATCATCAGGGACGCTTGCAAAAAACTAATCGACGATTATAATTATCAACCGAACTCAATCGTTGATAATTTCGCATAACTGAAAAAAAAAATCTATTTGATTAAATAGTTGGAAGTGACTTGTTCATATAATAAACATCTATTACTCAAATACAAGTTTACTATTGTTTCAGCGTTTTATTTGTTATTTTGTTGGAGTAGGAAACTTTGCTGCACTTGCAAATATGTTATGAAATGTTTTTAATTATTTTTCTCAAATCAGAGATGACTTTATCGCATCGACAATAAACTGATACCATCAATGTTATCTTTTGTATGATAGTAAGCTGCGGATTCAACTCCAACGTATAATCCTTGCACCGTTGCACTTTTGTATTTATATACAGCATAGGCACTTTACTACCTTCTTGCAACAGTACCATTTCGGTGGTATGAAGTTTTTGTATCCAGCTGAGAACAGCATCAACTTCACCGAAACCCCTATCGTATTGCTTTTAAATTTAGTGCCACGTGCCGGATCATAAACAACTCTATACAAGTGAATTCACTTTGTAGTTATAAACATCAATTAGCAGATCACTGTTGATAAGATGCATACTGTTGTTGTGTGTTTTTTAAAACGTACCAGTTACCTCAGAATCAGCTGACGAAATGCAGGCAACTTATCATGGCTCTTTGATTTTAAACTTCCAGTAAGAAACCAGATTGGTAACAGGCACTTTATGTATGCTTTATTAGTTGACTACGTTACGTGTTGTGATCAATCCTAGTTCGGTTGTCTTTTCTGCAAACACTTTAACAGATGACATTTTTCAAACTTTATATTCTTCACCTTTTTTAACAGAAACAACTGTGTAAGAATTACTGCTTCAGCCACAGCTGTTCCAGCCTTATTTATTCCTTCTGTTCTTATCTGATGGCACCCGCAAGTAGTTAATGCCCGAAACTTAGCTTGCCTTTTTTGCCCATTCCCTTAGCTCTTGCACAGTCGGTTATAACGCCGGATGAGCTGCATCCTTTTAATTTGGAATAATGTAAAAGCTTTAGTAAAACGGGGTGAGTATTTCAAAGTTACTTGTTTAACTACCGACTGCAAGATGTTTAGAAGGAATGAATTAATATAACATCTACCAGTAGAACAACAAGATTAAAAGATGCAGGATCGACAGTTTTTACGAAGCTTTGTAATAAAGGCCAGTACAGTACATGGATATGTTTCTGTTATCCGAACTTTATAATGTGATGTTTAAAGAATATTGTTAATTAATCGGAGGCAAACGCGGTGTAAATGTGGCTCATGAAGTTGATAAGAGGTGCAAGTTCCCACTTTTAGGTTCGCTTTAAATTGCTGCTTTTTGAATCAACATCCTGGCTAAAGGAGGAGGCTTTTTTGTGAATTAATGTATGTAGTTATGTTTACCTAAGAAAACTGGATTTTTGTTAAATAAAAAAGCCCTGCAAGAGTGCAAGGCTAACCCTCAAACTGAGAAACTATAAAAATGATTGAACGCTTAAATCTCAAACAAATATCGCTGCCTTATTTGGACTTGTCAACCCATTCATCCTATATTATGCAATCTTTCTCATAATTTCTAACCCCATAACAGCGGTCATTGGTTTTGTTCCTCTTTGGATAAGAATGATTGCTGATTCTTAGTTTAGCATTCTTAATCATAGAAATGAAATGGCCACCTTTATCATTGACATCTATTGTTTGTAATACTTCAGGATGCTTGGAACTAATCATAAGGACACAGTTGAGAGTATCAATCTCATCTGGCTTATCATCATACTCTCCATTTAACGTTTTTTCATAAAAAGATGCAGTTCTGGAAATTAAGCTAAATCATAAAATAGCTGAAGTTTAGGCCTTTACATTTTGCATATTCTGGATGGCCAAGGAACGGAGCCTATTTCCATAAGCGTGTATACAATGGAACTCACGGGAGCTATGGGCTAGTATGTCTAGGGAGCCACTTGTAAGCAATCAGCTTGTGTACATAAGGAGTCTATGCTACAAGCTTCTATACATAAGAAGTCCAATTGCAATAACCTTGTTTACATCGGCCTATGTAATCATAAGCCTGTATACATAAGAAATCAATATCCATAAGCGTGTATGCACAAGAAGACTCTGTGAGCAATGAGTTTGTATACGTTGGAGGCGATTGGAACTTAAGTTCCATACATAAGGTGTCTTTGGTAGTAATGAGCTTGGATATCTTGGAAGCACTTTTAGTATCAGCCGTATATTAGAGGGTATTGGTTTAAATTGCATACATAAGAAGCATATAGGAGCAATGAGATTGTATACATAAAGGCTATTGGAATTTAAGCTTGTAGACCTAGGAGCCTGTGTTTGCAATGAGCTTGTAACATTGTTGACTATTGGCACTTTAGGCTTTATACATAGAAGCCTATGGAAGCATAAGCCTGTATTTAAATACTTACTAGTTTTTATTAATTCGCCATGTGCAGCAATAGAAATAAGCAAATTTTACTTAATGGCTAAATAGATTTTTTGTGAGCTTTTATCATTGGCTAATGTGCTTTTCATCAATAAACTTAACAAATTATAAGGGTAACCATTGGGGCAAAAATTTTCCTATTGATAAAATTTCTAAATCATAAGGCTTGTTCCTTTTTAAGGTCCTTTTCTATTTAACAGCTATGATTGGACTATATGGATGTTGAATATGTATATTGATAAATACACAGGCACTCAAGAGTCATTATTGCTTCTCAATTGATAATAGCAAGTGCGCTTATATATTGTGCTAGAAAATTAGTGAACACTAATCTCAGCATATCAAATCGCAATAATGAAAATGTAACAATTATGTTTTTAAAGCAATAGCAAATGATTTATCAAATAAAACTCATTGTAACAAAAAGAATTAAATTAATTGCTTTTGCTTTTACAAAGAAAAACATGACTTCCCTACAAAAATACCCATAAAAAAGGTGGAATTCCATATATCATATAGCAATCCACTCCATAACTCAATATCCTTACAAACACAAAGGGGTTGATTTCATCTCAACTATATCAAATAATAACAATCTAGTTACTGCATTTGGAAGTAGGGATCCTTTTGTAAGCTTCCCCAAAATTCGGCCATTTAAAGTTAGAGTTAACAAACCTGAACTTGTTAACTTTAAATT
>CAZDHQ010000016.1:0-16861 GCA_964505135.1 uncultured Ferruginibacter sp. | reverse complement strand
ACACGTCCGGCTAAAATTACCTGGCTATCATAACCCAGTTCTTTTGACTTGTAAGTAAGATAGTATGGATCAACACCAATACAGTGGCCACCCACAAGACCAGGCTGGAATTTTAAAAAGTTCCATTTGGTGCCTGCAGCTTCCAATACCTCGTATGTATTGATGTTCATTTTATCAAAGATGATAGAGAGTTCATTCATCAATGCAATGTTCAGATCACGCTGTGTGTTTTCGATGATTTTGGCAGCTTCTGCAACCTTTATAGAAGATGCCCTGTGTACACCGGCAGTTACCACCAGTTCATATACTTTTGCAATTGTTTCCAATGATTCAGCATCACAGCCGCTCACTACTTTTACAATTCTTGCCAGCGTATGTTCTTTATCACCCGGGTTAATTCTTTCGGGAGAATAACCAAGTTTAAAATCGGTTACATTTTTTAAACCTGATAATTTTTCAATAATTGGCAAACAGTCTTCTTCTGTACAACCTGGATATACGGTACTTTCAAAAACCACGTAATCCCCTTTCTTAATCACTTTACCAATGGTCTCGCTTGCACGCTGCACAGGAATTAAATCAGGCACATTGTGTTCATCAACAGGAGTAGGTACGGCTACTATAAAAAAGTTAGCCTGGCGTAATACATCTAACTCATTAGTGAATTCAATATCGCAGTCTTCAAATGCAGATGATTCCAGTTCCTGGCTTGGATCAATATTGTTACGCATCATCTCCACTCTCTTCGCATTAATATCAAATCCGATCACTTTTATTTTCTTCGCAAATTCCAATGCAATTGGCAAACCAACATAACCCAATCCAATAACAGCTAACTTCTTTTTCTTTTCAATTAAATCCTGGTACATGATGTTTCTATGTCTGATTTATAATGTATGATTTTCTGTTTGTTATTTTCTGCTGGTAAACTCCTTGGGTTGTTTGTATAATTCTGCTTCTGGCAAAGATTTAAAATAATCGTAGGTAATCTTTAAGCCTTCTGCCCTTTTTACTTTCGGGCTCCAGCCCAATATTTCTTTTGCTTTTGTAATATCCGGCTGGCGCTGCTTTGGATCATCCACGGGCAATGGTTTGTAAACAATTTTTTGCGACGTGCCTGTAAGTTTGATGATCTCTTCAGCAAATTCCTTCAAAGAGATTTCATCCGGGTTGCCAATATTAACCGGCTGAGCATAATCACTCATCAGCAAACGATAAATACCTTCTACCAAATCATCCACATAGCAGAAACTTCTTGTTTGGCTGCCATCTCCAAATACGGTCAGATCTTCTCCTCTCAATGCCTGCCCGATGAATGCAGGTAAAGCTCTACCATCATTCAATCGCATTCTTGGACCGTAGGTATTAAATATCCTGATGATTCTTGTTTGCACGCCATGAAAAGTATGGTATGCCATGGTCATCGCTTCCTGGAAACGTTTTGCTTCATCATACACACCTCTTGGACCCACCGGATTTACATTACCCCAATACTCTTCGGTTTGAGGATGTACCAATGGATCTCCATATACTTCACTGGTACTTGCTACCAGTATCCTTGCGTTTTTTGCCAATGCCAATCCAAGACAGTTGTGTGTTCCAAGAGAACCAACTTTTAATGTTTGGATAGGAATCTTTAAGTAGTCAATAGGGCTTGCAGGTGATGCAAAATGCAAAATATAATCAATGTGGCCGGGCACATGAATAAACTTGGAAACGTCATGATTGTAAAACTCAAACTCCTTTAATTTAAAAAGATGTTCAATGTTTCTTAAATCACCTGTAATCAGGTTGTCCATTCCAATTACATCATAGCCTTCTTTAATAAACCGATCGCATAAATGAGACCCAAGGAAGCCGGCAGCTCCGGTTATCAAGATTCTTTTGTTTGCCATATTTTGGTTTTTTTAAGGTTAAATTAAGCAGTCACTATTTTTCTTCCAACACTCACATAATAGAATCCAAGATTTTTCATTTGCTGGAGATCAAACAAGTTTCTGCCATCAAAGATAGCTTTGTTCTTAAGTGTAGCCGCTATCTTACTAAAGTCAGGTGTTCTAAACTCACTCCATTCCGTAGCAATCACCAATGTATCTGCATTTTTCAATGCATCATACTGGTTCTCTTCAAAACTAATTTGATCTCCCAAAAGCTGTTTTACATTAGGCATTGCTTCAGGATCATAAGCTGCTACTGTAGCTCCTTCTTCAAGAAAAGACTTAATCATATATAAAGCTGGTGCTTCCCTGATATCATCCGTATTTGGTTTGAATGCCAAACCCCATAATGCTATCTTCTTACCTTTTAAGCTACCATTAAAATAATTGCGAATGGCGGGCATCAGGTGTAACTTCTGTTTCTCATTCACATCCATCACGGCATCGAGTATTCGAAATTGATATTTTACTTCCTGTGAGGATTTAGATAATGCCTGCACATCTTTAGGGAAGCAGCTTCCACCATAGCCAATACCGGGGAACAGGAAACGCTTACCAATTCTTTCATCAGAACCCATACCGCGGCGAACCATATCCACATCTGCATCCAGCAATTCACAAAGCCTGGCAATCTCGTTCATGAAGGTGATCTTGGTTGCAAGAAATGAGTTAGCTGCATACTTGGTTAATTCTGCACTTCTCTCATCCATAAAAATTAATGGATTACCCTGGCGTACAAAGGGAGCATATAAATCATTCATTACTTTTTTTGCTCTTTCAGATGTAGTACCAATTACCACCCTGTCTGGCTTCATAAAGTCATCCACGGCCACACCTTCTCTCAAGAACTCAGGATTACTTACCACATCAAATTCCACTTTAGCATTTTTTGCAATAGCTGCTCTCACTTTGTCTGCGGTACCTACTGGTACAGTACTTTTATCCACTACCACTTTATAGTTTCGGATGATTTTTCCCAAATGATCAGCTACACCCAGGATATATTTCAAATCTGCACTGCCATCTTCACCGGGAGGTGTAGGCAATGCCAGCATAATTACTTCTGCATCTCTTACGGCTTCTTCTAAAGAAGTGGTAAAAGTTAATCTACCTTCTTTGGTGTTACGAAGAAATATCTTTTCCAGTCCTGGTTCGTAGATAGTGATTTTGCCTGAAGACAGTTTATCTACTTTGTTTTGATCAATGTCTACACAAATTACCTGGTTACCGGTTTCTGCGAAACAAGTACCTGAAACTAAACCTACGTAGCCTGTGCCAACTACTGCAATTTTCATGTGTTTGGTTTTAATTTTAATTAAATGAATATCCTGTCCTTTTACCCGGAAGATTTAAAACTTCCTGTAAACTGACCGGATTATTTCATATCTAATATTGGTTTATTGATTTACAAATTCCAATACATTAGCTATAATGAAATCCTGCTGCTCGTGGTCCAGCTCTGTATGCATCGGCAAAGAGATTACTCTTTCGGTAAGCCAATCGGTAACAGGAAGGTTAAAACTGTTACCGCCAAAAGCATCAAACATTTTTTGCTTGTGGCATGGCACCGGGTAGTAAATCATGGATGGTACAGCTTTTTCGGTAAGGTAATTATGCAGTGCATCACGGTTTACATTGTTCAGCGTTAATGTATACTGATGAAATACGTGATTGCTATAAGTTGCCCGGTATGGTGTACTAATTTTGTCATTACCGGCAAACAACTGATCATAATAATCAGCAGCCTTTACCCTTGCACTAATGTACTCGTCCAGGTGCTTTAACTTAATATCTAAAATAGCAGCCTGTACAGCATCCAACCTTGAGTTACAGCCCACTACATCATGGTAATACCTTTTACTCTGCCCGTGAGAGGCTATCATTTTTAGCTTAAGAGCTAACGAATCGTCGTTCGTAAATATTGCTCCCCCGTCGCCAAAGGCTCCTAAATTTTTAGAAGGATAAAAGGAAGTACAACCTATATGACCAATTGATCCTGTTTTCTTTACAGCTCCATCGCTAAAGGTATAATCACAACCAATGGCCTGGGCATTATCCTCGATCACGTATAAATTATGCTTTGCCGCAATGGCCATTATTTTTTCCATTTCTGCAGCCTGGCCATATAAATGCACAGGTACAATGGCTTTGGTTTTGGGCGTGATGGCTTTTTCAATAGCATCCGCATCCATACAAAAGCTTTGCTGATCTACCTCTACAAAAACTGGCCGCAATTTTAATATGGCCGCAGCTTCCACGGTAGCAATATAAGTGAACGAAGGCGTAATCACTTCGTCCCCCGGTTGCAAATCAAGCGCCATCATTGCAATTTGCAAAGCATCCGTTCCATTGGCACAGGGAATTACATGCTTGCTTCCATTGTATTTAGCCAGGTTATCTGTAAAATCATTCAGCACCTTGCCCCCAATAAACATAGAACTCTCCAGTACACCCATTACTGCTGCATCCACCTCCGCTTTTATACGGTGGTACTGTGTTTTGGTATCTACCATTTGTAAGGGCCTCATATCCTCATTTTTTTAAACGTGGGCAAAGATAGGGATTACAGGCTATGCTGCAAGGCTGAAATTAGCACTGGTACAGAACAGCCGATTGAAAAAATGCCATTAGATTTGCCTCAAAATCATTGATTGGGCAAACTCTTCTACCATCTTTTTACTTTTTTATTTCACAGCGGCATACGCTTAGCCGCACTGTGGAACCCTAAAGCCAGGTTATGGGTAGCTGGCAGAAAAGACTTCCCTTCCCTCAAATCATCACAAAAAAATAATGTATGGATCCACTGTGCAAGCGTGGGAGAGTTTGAACAGGGGCGCCCCTTAATAGAAGCTATTCGCAAACAATATCCAGCCTGCTGTATCATTCTTACATTCTTTTCTCCCTCAGGCTATGAAGTGCGAAAGGATTATAACGGTGCCGACTATGTTTTTTATTTACCGATGGAAAGCAAGGAAAATGCCCGGAAGTTTATTGCTACCATACAGCCTACGCTGGTACTGTGGGTTAAATACGAGTTTTGGTATTATTATCTTACAGAACTGAAAAGACAAAACATTCCTGTGCTGATGGTAGCGGGGTTATTTAGAGATGGCCAGCCTTTTTTCAGATGGTACGGAGGTATATGGAGAGAAATGCTGCAAAGCTTTCATTATTTCTTTCTGCAGAATGAAAAGTCAATTGAACTGCTGGAAAAGGTAGGCATTAGCAATAATACCTGCCTGGGCGGCGATACCCGTTTTGATCGTGTAATTGAAATTGCGGAACAATTTGAGCCCATTCCATTAATAGAACAATTCTGTGGCAGCAGTAAAGTAATTGTATTAGGCAGCACCTGGGAAAGCGATGAAGCAGAATGGACGCATTATGTAAAAATTCATCCTGAGATCAAATTCATTTTTGCGCCACATGAGATAGATCCGGTCAATATCAGCGATCTGTTAAAAGAATTTCCCGGCGCCATTTTATTTTCTCAATTAAAGAATGGCGAAGCAGATGCAAAAGCACATGTGTTGATCATTGACAATTTTGGCATGCTTTCAAGATTGTATCATTATGCTCATATAACCTATGTGGGTGGCGGTTTTAATGCAAGCGGCATACATAATGTGCTGGAAGCGGCGGTACACGGCAAGCCTGTAATTCATGGACCTGAGTATGAAAAATTTGCAGAAGTGGTTGACCTGGTAGAAACAGGCGCAGGAATCTGCATCGAAAATGCATTAGAGCTGGAAAAAGTACTGGATGAATTATGGAGCGATGAACAATTAAGGCAGATTAAAAGCGAAACAGCCAGGAACTATGTGTACAGCAAGGCAGGTGCTACAAAAAAGATCATGGATTATATTCAAGAGAACCGCCTCTTAACCAATTGATCAAAATGAGCCACTGTTGGGTTATCATTTGTCCATCCCAGTTTTGTCTTTAATTCTCTTCTTATCCAATATTCTGCTTCGGGAAAAATAGAAAAACTGTTAATCGTTTTGATACTTCTTTCATACATCGCTTCATCGCCTCTAAAGAGTTCATTAATAAAGAGAAAACGATCATTGATACCGATAGCCTTTTTTAAATCACGTATAGGCTGCTCCGTTAGTTTATGGCTGATTTCTGCAGTATCAGTTTTTAACCTGTCATTTAGCGAAGCGCTGCTTTCTACTGAAATAACTTCATGAATTTCCTTTACCGCCACCGGTTGCTGGCGGCTAAGTGTAGGAATGTCTTCTTCAATCGGATCATTGTAAATACGCTGTGGTTTGCTGTGTCCACTTATCTGCTGCATTAATACCGCATTGCGTTTTATTTCTTCCAGTTCAGCTTCCAGGGCAGCTTCATCTACTTTCAACACTTCTACTATTTTTTCTTCCTGCTTTGGAGTTACCTGTGGTATTGGTGTGGATTCCTTTATGGGAGCTGCACTGGCTATATTGGCCGGTATTGCTACCACCACGCTTTCTTTTAATACAGGTTCCTGCTGCTGAAGATGTAACAGTTCCTGCTGCAGCATTTGTGCCGTCAGTAATAATTGTCTTGCGGTAGCGTTTGCCTGCAACTGTTGTTGCAGTTTTTCTATCAGAGTCTGCACTCTCTCCATAAGGCGCTTTATTTACGGGAATGAATGTGCAAATTTAGTTTTGGTTAATCACCCAAAACAATAATCTTTGCAATGATTGCAATAAAGTTACTAACAGTATTTAAAAAATAAACCTAAATGTTTATTGAACCGAGTTTAACCGGTGAACGCAGAGGATGGATTGAAGTGATTTGCGGCAGTATGTTCAGTGGCAAAACAGAAGAGTTGATTCGCAGGTTAAAGAGAGTAAAGATTGCTAACCTAAAAGCTGAAATATTTAAACCGGCCATAGATACCCGTTATGATGAAAACAAAATTGTAAGTCACGACACTAATTTTATCCAAAGCACACCGGTGGACAGTTCCCAAAATATTTTATTGCTGGCCAGTGATGTGGATGTGGTAGGCATTGACGAAGCCCAGTTTTTTGATGCTGAAATCACCAATGTATGTGAACAACTTGCTACAAAGGGCATGAGAGTAATAGTAGCCGGTCTTGACATGGACTATACCGGCAAACCCTTTGGACCAATGCCTAATTTGTTGGCGGTGGCAGACTACATAACCAAGCTGCATGCCATCTGTGCGGTGTGTGGTAATATTGCCAACATCAGCTATCGAAAATCAAGAACGGGTGCACAAATTGTTTTGGGAGAAAAAGATTTATACGAGCCCAGATGCAGGCATTGTGCCCAGTTAAGGGAATAAAAACGGGGCTGTTTTTGAGCCCCGTTTCTATTTTATAGTTATTGAATTCATTTAAAAGTATAGAAAATACCCACCTGGATAGCACTGTTTTTGAAATCAGGGTTCACTCCTTCAGAAGCATCAAAATCTCCAACTTTAGATAAACCAGCAACATAGCGGGCACCTACACCAAAACCACTGGAAGTTTGAAAGCCAAGCCCCGCTGCCAATGAAAGGTCTAGATTTTTTGCAAAGTTTTTGATTGTTTGATCAGGCAGACTTTCACTGATCTTGAAACCAACCTGCGGACCAGCCTCTAAATAAAAACCGCTCATTGACTTATATTTAAACATTACGGGAACTGTCACGTAGGTAAGCTTGTAATTCTCGGTTTGACCAGCATCTTCAAACTTTGCACCTTGTGTGGCAATTAAAGCTTCCGGTTGAATGAAAAATGTATTGGCCAGGGAAAAGTTTAAATAAGCACCGCCATAAAATCCAACCAGGGCTTTCTTAGTTACTTCACTAAAATCTCCACCAGTAAAATTGGTAATATTAGCACCAGCCTTAAGACCGAAAGAAATTTTTTGCGCATTGGCAGAGAGGCCAACAGCAACAAGCGAAACAAAGAGTAATTTTTTCATTTTTGTTAGTTTTAAAAAGTGTATGATTAATAGTAATGAGCCTTAATGGCTATACTGTTGTGTCATCAATTTACAATCCTTTGCTGAGAATGTTGTACAATATTATCAGCTATTTTCGAACCAGGATGGCTATAAAAAGAGACCATTAACTTTTTATAAGCTCCTCTGCCAGCACTATAACGTGAAATAAAACGATATTTAGCTAAAATTATTTGGTTAACATATGAACTATATCCTTCACAATAGTTATTTGCAAATCATACTTCGCTCGGTAGCTGTTTACCTTTTTGTAGTTTTTGCTATCAGGATATTTGGTAAAAAAGAACTGGCGCAGCTTTCGGTTATCGACCTGGTATTTATTTTACTTATCAGCAATGCGGTTCAAAATGCCATGGTGGGCCCTGATGTAAGCCTTAGTGGAGGCTTGCTGGCGGCATTGTCTTTATTTGTGCTCAATTTTTTCTTAAAGAAATTTTTCTTCAAGCATCCTCATGCAAGTGAATTTATACAGGGTAAAGCTGTGATGCTGGTATATAAAGGCGAAGTACAATACGCTAATTTGATCAAGGCTGAAATCACCATGGAAGAACTGGAAGCGGCGCTAAGAGAACACGGTGTAGAAACTGCCGACCAAGTTGATTTGGCCATGCTGGAAGTGGATGGCAGTATCAGCGTAATATCAGAAGATTTTAAAAAGCGTACAATACAGCCCGTTAGTCATCGTAAAAGACACCGGCTGAAGGGTAAGATTAAATGAAAGGAAGAACTTTTCACGCAAAGCCGCAAAAGGGCAAAGATTTAAAGACTACCATTTCCTTTGCGCCTTTTTATCTTAGCGTCTTTGCGTGCAATTTCGCTTTGCGTATTCTTCACTTAGCGCCTTTACGTAAAAAATTCAATCGCTTAGCTTAGAAATCATAATCCCTTTTAAACACATTCATCCTTACACCAAACGTAAACCAGGTACTGCTGGTATTGGTGTTAAATGTGGGTACTTTATAGCTGCGGCTTTGCATAGCCAAATCCAGGTAAAGATTTTCTTTCACTTCATAAGAAACCTGCAACAGGCCATTAAAACAGGTTGCTTTGGCACCACTTCCTACAAAAAAGCCGGAGGTTCTTTGTGGAGAAGATGGATCATTTGGATCAACAGGTGGCTTATCCGTATTATACAACCTGAAAGGATTTCCGCCATAATTGTACACTACACCATTTGCACCAGGAATATCCAGGCCTTTATAATAATAAATCGCTCTTGCATATACATACCACTTAGCAGCAGGCTGGTACTTCAAAATGCCAATCAACTCCTGGAAGTTAGCGCCCAGTGGATGTGCCATTGGCTGGTTATAATGTGTATAATTAGAAACTGAATCATAGTGTGAATAAGTAAATGGCCTTACTCGGTTGGTTTCTACCTGCAGGTCAAGATTGGCAATGCCAAATGCATCGATGTATTTTGCACCCAATTGGTAACCGTATTTATTAACGTAGTTATTCGGATCATTCTTCAGTTTACTCAGCACAAATTCATCCAGTAAAAATTGTCCGTAAAACTGGAAATGATTGGCCACATTTGCTTTAAAGTCAAACCCAGCCTTTGCTTTATCTGCACTTCCGTTGGAGCTTTCCAAATGACGCAGAAATATAATTGGATTCAGGTACTGAAAATCGAAATGATTTTTTCTTCCGAATGTAATAGCTTCAAACACACCAATATTAACTGACTTGGAAACATTGAATGTGAGGTGATGCAGTGTTTGGTATTTTCTGTCCAGCAGATTATCCCCTTTCTTTACAAACTCGGGCATCAGCTCCATAAAAATATTCTCATAGTTAAATTTCCAGATTCTTGTGTTGAGTTTTAAAAACAGGTAACTGTTTCCCCAATCGCTTAAAAATAAACTGCGATATCCATTACCAATAAAATTTTTATCGTGACCAAACTGCACATCAATGTATTTGGTTACTCCAAAAGTTATATAACCTCTTGCATCAAAATAGTCAACACCGGTTCCTTTGAAAGTTTTATAAAACCCGTAACCGGGCACTGCTCTTAATCCTGTAATCGCATCTCTAAAAAACTGAGGGCCTCTTTCCTGGTTATCTGTAAGTGTGGTAGAGAAACCAATTTTCTTTGCAATTAAACCTCTAACTGTAATACCACGGGTGTTTACAAAAATATTCTGATCATTACCTGATTCTTTTCCATAATTAAAATGCAAGACAGGATTGACAGCCAGGAAAAAATCTTTCTCATTTACTTCAAACATATTCGCTTTTGTTTTGTACAAAAAGCCGAGAATAGGTTTACGGCTAACAAAACTGGATTTATCCCCGGTTACCCACTCACTGTTGTTCATTAAAAAGCTTTGCACATTGTATTGATCAATCTTATTGAGTTTGATACGCTCAGTAGAATCAGTTGCAATGGCTTTATCAAGGCTGTCAACCATTTCTACCGCAGGCACCAATGCTTTACGGCTGTAAGGTTTAATATTGGAAAAATTGAGTGCCCCATTTGTTTGACTTTTTATCTCCAATCGATCGAGCAATTGATAGGCTTTATCTCCCTGTTGTAAAAAAGTGGTTTGTGCTGTTGCAAAAAACGGACAAATAAAAAATAGCAGTTTGAAAAAGCTTTTAATAATTTGCATGAGGTTACATTTATAATAAATTCAAGATATGCAAAAATATCTCATTAAGAATATACAGGTAGTTAACGAGGGCGAAATAAAAGCAGCCGATGTTTTGATCAATAATGACAGGATTGAAAAAATCGAACCCAACATCACTACTGAATTTGCTGCAACAGAAATAAACGGAGAGGGTAAGTTTTTATTGCCGGGAGTGATTGATAACCATGTTCATTTTAGAGAACCAGGTTTGTTACATAAGGGCAGCATTTATTCTGAATCAAAGGCAGCAGTTACCGGTGGCGTTACCAGTTTTATGGATATGCCCAATACCATTCCCCCCACCTTTACCCAGGAATTGCTGGAAGAGAAATTTGCCATAGCAGCCAGTAGTTCGCTGGCCAATTTTTCTTTTTATATGGGCACTTCCAACGACAATGCGGAAGAAGCATTGAGAACAAATGAAAAGAAAAACCAGGTATGTGGCATTAAAATTTTCATGGGTTCATCCACTGGAAATTTGTTATTGGATAATCATGTAACACTGAACAAGCTCTTTAGTGAAAGCGAATTACTAATAGCAACGCATTGTGAAGATGAACGCATCATGCAGGAGAACTATGAACGATTGAAAAGAGAGAATCGTGAATTGACCGCAGCCGATCACCCGGTGTATAAAGATGATATTGCTTGTTATGAATCTTCTTTATTTGCTATTCAATTGGCAAAAAAATACAATAGCCGCTTACACATACTGCATATCACTACAGCAAAAGAATTACAATTATTCAGCAATATGCTGCCGCTGGCAGAAAAAAGAATTACTGTAGAGACCTGCCTGAACTATTTACATTTTACCAGTGATGATTATGCAGCGCTGGGCAATAAAATAAAATGTAATCCTGCTATAAAAGCACCATTTAACCGGGATGCAATCTGGCAGGCAGTGCTGGATGACAGGATTGATGCCATTTCTACCGATCATGCGCCGCACTTGATTGAAGAGAAAGAAGTGCCGTACGAAAAAGCACATGGCGGTATTCCTTTTGTACAGCATTCACTTTCCATGATGCTGTATTACGTAAAGCAGGGAAGGATTAGTTTAGAAAAAGTAGTGGAGAAAATGTGCCATGCCAATGCCGTACTTTATCAAATTAAAGAAAGAGGATATTTACGGGAAGGATATTATGCAGACATGGTGATAGTAGACATGAACACGCCATGGACTGTGGGAAAAGAAAATATTTTATCAAGATGCGGCTGGAGCCCACTGGAAGGTTTTACATTTCCTGCAACAATTGAAAAAACTTTTGTGAACGGGCAAATGGTATATGGAAATGGCGCATGGAATGAATCTGTAAAAGGGAAAAGATTGTTGTTTGACCGGGATTAAAAAATTATTGAATGGAAATTGACAATACAACCTTAGCTGACCTCTCCATATTAAATGTAGAAGAAGATTTTTCGGTATTTAATAAAGTAAATTTTTGCCGCACGGCTGGTGGCAGACATAAGCTCACACTCAACTTTACTACGCCACTCAAAACAATTGACCAGATACAGGGTGTTCAGCAAACATTAAAACTAATTTTACAAAAAGAACAGCATTGGCCACAGCAAATAAGCAATGGCTCTGTGATGGTTATTGAAAAGTTTTATGTAGCTACACTGGATGACATTCCTGAATTCCCCAATGCATTAGGAGCTATCAGTTATAAAATTTTGCATGGGCCTGATTTTTCATTGGTGAAATACTCTACTGAACATGCTTTTGATTTTATAAAAGGCATGCAGCAAATGGTAGCACAGTTTTTATCATCAGATACACCAGTACCAATGAAGAAGCTGCTGATTGACGCACAAACTATTTTAAACAAGCCCCAGTTCGAAATAGTTAAGCAGCACAACAAGTCAAATGCATTGCCCATTGCAAAGCAACTGGCATTAGCACATTTTCTCCGGTATCGATATAAGCAAAATATGTTTGATTTGCTGGATATCTATTACCAGCTAGATGCCTGGTATGGTATGGCGATGGCAGTAAAGCAGCACCAGTTAGTGTTCCCGGAATTTACAGAAGCTACTAAACCATTAATGAGGGTAAAAGGCCTCTACCATATTTTATTGCAGCAGCCCGTAGCTTATGATATTGAATTGAATCCCGATAAAAACTTTCTCTTTTTAACCGGGGCTAATATGGCCGGCAAAAGCACATTCATTAAATCTGTTGGTGCTGCGGTTTTTATGGCGCATATCGGTATGGGTGTGCCTGCAGAAAGCATGCAGTTAAGTGTGTTTGATGGGCTGCTCAGCAATATCAATGTGATGGACAATATTGTAAAAGGCGAAAGCTATTTTTATAACGAAGTGCAGCGCATCAAATCAACCGTAAAAAAGATAGCTGACAAAAGAAACTGGCTAATATTGATTGATGAATTATTTAAAGGCACCAATGTACAGGATGCAATGAAATGTTCGTCTACAGTGATAGAAGGTTTTTTAAAAATTCATAATACTGCTTTTATTCTTTCCACTCACCTGTACGAAATTGGCGAACCGCTGAAACAGTTTCCCAATATCATCTTTCGGTATTTTGAAACATCTGTACAGGACGATCAATTGTATTTCAGCTACCATTTAAAAGAAGGCATCAGCAACGACCGATTGGGCTATTTGATTTTAAGAAAAGAAGGTGTGGTGGATTTGCTAAAGGGGCTTTGACACTTTGCATCATATTAACCCTGTGGTTTTACAGAATGGGCGTACATTTGCAGCCACGCCAATGAAATCCGGCAGTGGCAATGCATGAAACAAGTTTTTAGAATTTTCAAATACGTTGAAATACCCAAAGCAAAACTGGCCTTTTATATTACCTGCTCATTGCTGGCAACTTTTTTTTCTTTGATTAGTCTCGGCATGTTGTCTCCATTTATGCAATTAATCATCAATGGGAAAAACGATGTTCAAATCGATTCAAAAGCTGTTGGAGGTCTTGTTCACTACATCCAATATTTAAGAGATAGTAAAAGTCCACTATTTGCTCTAGCTGCTGTTTGCGTAATTATTCTTGCAAGCAATTTGATAAGTAATCTTTTCAGGTATCTCTCTTATTATATTTCAACACCTGTTAGAAATAATGTACTCTCATCGTTCAGACTAAAATTGTATGGTAAAATTTTACAATTACCAATGGCATATTTCAGCGATCAGAAAAAAGGTGATCTAATGAGTCGCATGATGGGTGATGTTTGGGAAATACAATCATCGGTGGTTACCACAATGGAGGGTTTAATAAAAGATCCGCTCACCATCATTTTTTATCTCATTTATATGATCTACTTAAGCCCGATGTTATCATTGGCGCTGCTGGTATTACTTCCGGTAACTGCACTGATTATTGGACGTATAAGCCGAAAGTTAAAATCGCAGAGTAAGGAATACAGTATTGCTTCTGGTGAAAATATGAGCCATGTGGAAGAAACCCTTGGTGGAGTAAAAGTGATCAAGGCATTTAGCGCAGAAAGAAAAATGTTTGAAAAATTTAAGCTTGGAAATACAAAGATTATTTCATTACTCAATTCAATGACACGCCGCCGTGACTTAGCCAGTCCGCTTACAGAGGTGATGGGAGTAGGTGTTTTATGTGTTATATTGTTTATTGGCGGCTACCTGGTTTTTAATCAGAGTGGTGATTTGCAAAAAGCAGATCTGTTTCCGTTCATTGCAGTTTTTGCCATGATTATAAATCCGGCAAAAAATTTATCTAACTCATTTAGCAATGTACAGAGAGGATTGGGCGCTATTGAAAGAGTAGAGCAGGTATTGAAAGAACCCATCACAATTGAAAACAAAACAAATGCAGCTGAATTAAAATCCTTTAACCGCTCAATAGAATTTAGAAATGTTAGCTTCTATTACGGCGATAAAGCAATACTAAACAGTATCAATCTCTTTGTTGAAAAAGGAAAAACTATTGCGCTGGTTGGTTCATCCGGTGCCGGGAAATCAACATTGGTAGATCTGATACCAAGATTTCATGATGTAACACAAGGTGAAATCTTGATTGATGGAGTGAATATTAAAGATTACACAGTGGAGTCCTTAAGAAACCAGATGAGCTTTGTAACACAGGAACCTGTATTGTTCAATGATACTATTGCAAACAATATTGCTTTAGGTAATTCGGCTGCAACACAAGATGAAATTATTACTGCTGCAAAGAATGCCAATGCACACAATTTTATAGAACATAAACCCGAAGGCTATCAAACCAACATCGGCGACCGTGGTACCAAGCTAAGCGGCGGCGAAAGACAGCGCATTACCATTGCAAGAGCCTTACTGCAAAATCCGCCCATCTTAATTTTAGATGAAGCCACGTCTTCATTAGATACAGAAAGTGAAAAACTGGTGCAGGATGCCATCAATAATTTGATGAAGGACAGAACATCCCTTGTAATTGCACACCGACTCAGCACCATCCGCAATGCAGATGAAATCATCGTAATGCAAAAAGGAGAAATCATTGAAAGAGGTACCCATGAAAGCCTGATAGCACAAAATGGGTTTTATAAAAGACTGGTGGAAATGCAGGAGATAAAATAAACAACCCTTAATTTTTTCGTCATGACAATCAAAGAAAAAGTAACGGAGAAAGAAAAAAGCGTAAAGAGCTTGCTGGATAGTTTGAGAAATAACCTGAACCAGCAAAGTATTCACTTTAATAAAAACCCCAATTCCTGGAACTACCTAACTTCTTTGGGTCACACAGAAAATAAATTGAAAGAATTGATTGAGTATTTTGAAACGATGCCGAAATAGCTACATATAAACTTTTACCCTTAACAGCATCTGCATATTGACTCTTTTTAAAATAAACCCTTTATTTTAGCATAACAACTAATCCCGCCGCATCTAAAACTTAAAACACTATGCTTGTAAAAACCTTTGGCAGTGCTGTATATGGCGTAGAAGCAATTACCATTGCGGTGGAAGTGAATGTAAACAACCAGGGCAAACCAGATGCGGTAATTGTAGGCCTGCCAGACAGCGCCATTAAAGAAAGTGCACTAAGAGTAGAAAGCGCCATCAAAGACAACGGCTATCACATGCCCCGGACAAGACTGATTGTAAACTTGGCTCCTGCTGACATTCGCAAAAGCGGTACCGCTTTTGATCTTCCCATTGCCATCGGAACGCTTGCTGCAAGCGAACAAATAGAAGAAGCAGAAAAAATTGCGGAGTATGTGATTATGGGTGAACTCAGTTTGAATGGTGATGTAAGACCCATCAAAGGTGCATTGCCCATTGCCATACAGGCACGCAAAGAAGGCTTTAAAGGATTGATTGTGCCAGTCCAAAATGCCAGAGAAGCAGCGATGGTAAACAACCTGAAAGTGTACGGCGTTAGTCATTTAAATGAAGTAATTGAGTTTTTTAAAAATGAAGCAACATTAGAACCGGTTATTGTAAATACAAGAGAAGAATTTGCTGCTGCACAAAGTGATTTTGAAATTGATTTTTGTGATGTGAAAGGGCAGGAAAATATTAAAAGAGCATTGGAGATTGCTGCAGCAGGTGGGCACAATGCGATTTTAATTGGACCACCAGGCGCCGGCAAAACCATGCTGGCAAAGCGTCTGCCTACCATCCTCCCACCGCTCACTTTATCGGAAGCGCTGGAAACAACCAAGATCCACAGCGTGGCAGGTAAACTACCGGAGAACGCTACCCTAATTTCTAAAAGACCTTTTCGTTCACCGCATCATACTATCAGTGACGTGGCCCTTGTTGGTGGCGGCGGCAATCCGCAGCCCGGTGAAATTTCTCTGGCGCACAATGGTGTATTGTTTTTAGATGAACTGCCAGAGTTTAAAAGAACGGTACTGGAAGTGATGCGGCAACCAATGGAGGAGAGAAGGGTTACCATCAGCAGGGCAAAAATTGCATTGGATTTTCCTGCCAGTTTTATGTTGATTGCTTCAATGAATCCTTGCCCCTGTGGTTTCTTTAATCATCCTGATAAAGAATGTACCTGTCCGCCCGGTGCCGTGCAGAAATATTTGAATAAAATTTCCGGTCCGCTTTTAGACAGGATTGATTTGCATGTGGAAGTAACACCGGTGGCGTTCAACGAGCTTTCTTCATCGCAGCAGTATGAAAGAAGTGTAAGCATTAGAGAAAGAGTGATAAAAGCAAGAGAGATACAGGCTGAACGATACAAGGAAAGTGAAGGAGTATATGCCAATGCACAAATGAGCAGTAAGATGCTGAAAGAAATTTGCATTATTGATGCCGCCAGCCAGAACTTATTAAAAGTGGCAATGGAAAAATTAAATCTTTCTGCAAGAGCTTACGATAGAATTT